>JAUZPI010000064.1 GCA_030706015.1 Bacillota bacterium | reverse complement strand
TGGGCGCATAGCTCAGCTGGGAGAGCATCTGCCTTACAAGCAGAGGGTCACAGGTTCGAGCCCTGTTGTGCCCACCATTTAATAAAAATTAAATATACATGCTGGCATAGCTCAATTGGTAGAGCAACTGACTTGTAATCAGTAGGTTGTGGGTTCAATTCCTGTTGCCAGCACCACATGTGGAGGAATTCCCGAGCGGCCAAAGGGGGCAGACTGTAAATCTGTTGTCTCTGACTTCGATGGTTCGAATCCATCTTCCTCCACCAAAAATGAAGACATAATGATGTCTTTATTTTTTTTATAAAAGAATAATTTGTAATAAAATAATAAATCTAAACGTATATTTGTTATTAAACATTGGTGTATAAGGGATTGACTAGGACATTTTGATATGTTATTATCATATACGGTAAATTAATTGAATATTTTACTCTTATCAAGAGAGGTGGAGGGAAAGGGCCCGATGAAACCCGGCAACCGGTGTGATGCAAAAAACACTATGGTGCCAATTCCTGCAGTTGAAGTTCTGCAAGATAAGAGAGATTATAAAAGTAAAGTCTCTTCTTATTTTGAAGGGACTTATATTTTTATATTAAGTAGGAGGCGTACAGAATGAAAAGGTTATTTACATCAGAATCAGTAACTGAGGGGCATCCAGATAAAATATGTGACCAGATTTCGGATGCTATACTAGATGCAATACTAGCTCAAGATCCAAATGGTAGAGTAGCTTGTGAAACAACTGTTACAACTGGAATTGTTAATGTTATGGGAGAAATAACTACTAATTGTTATGTTGATATTCCTAGGATTGTTAGACAAACAGTTAGAGAAATTGGATATACAAGAGCAAAATTTGGTTTTGATTGCGATACATGTGCAGTAGTAACTTCTATAGATGAGCAATCAAAAGATATAGCTATGGGAGTTGATGAAGCTCTTGAAGCTAAAAAGGGAGAAATGGATAACATAGACGCTATAGGTGCTGGTGACCAAGGTATGATGTTTGGATTTGCAACAAATGAAACTCCTGAATTTATGCCAATGCCAATAGCTATGGCTCATAAATTATCAAGAAGATTAAGTGAAGTAAGAAAAAATGGAACTTTAGAATATTTAAGACCAGATGGTAAGACTCAAGTTACTGTTGAGTATGAAGATAACAAACCAATTAGAATAGATGCAATAGTTATTTCAACTCAACATGGTCCTGAAGTTTCACATGAGCAAATTGAAGAAGATATGATTAATCATGTAGTTAAGGCTGTTATTCCTTTAGAATTATTAGATGATAACACTAAATATTATATCAATCCTACTGGTAGATTTGTTGTAGGAGGACCTCAAGGAGATTCAGGACTTACTGGTAGAAAAATAATAGTAGATACCTATGGCGGTTATGGCAGACATGGTGGCGGTGCCTTCTCAGGAAAAGATCCAACAAAGGTTGATAGATCAGCTGCTTACGCTGCAAGATGGGTAGCTAAGAATTTAGTTGCTGCTGGTGTTGCTGATAAACTTGAAATAGAGCTTGCATATGCAATAGGAGTAGCTAAGCCTGTTTCTGTTGAGGTAGATACTTTTGGAACTGGAAAAATTGCTGATGATAAAATCGTTGATATAGTTAACAAGGCTTTTGATCTAAGACCAGGTGCTATCATTAGAGATTTAGGACTTAGAGCACCAATCTATAGACAAACAGCTGCTTATGGTCATTTTGGAAGAGTTGATGTTGAACTTCCTTGGGAACAACTAAATAAAGTTGAAGAAATAAAGAAATTTTTATAATAAATTTACCCATACGGAACAAAAAGGTCCATAATTTATAATTATGGACCTTTTTGCTTCTTCTGAAGCTATATTTAACTTATAGAGTATACTATGCTTCTTTTTGCACAAAATATTACTAGGTTTTACTTATTTCCATATGTTGCATATTGTTGCTGTGAGTGATAAATTAAAAAAGGTTAAAATTGAGTTAACATTTAAATGAGGAAGTGAGTTTAAAATGAACAACGAATACAATCCTAGATTTATAAATGGTGTACGTAAATTAAAGAAACTTTTTAATTCACTCTTAGCTGGTTCGGCAGCACTTTTTTTTGGATTGGCTTTAATAGCATATTCATCATTGGTTAATATATTGGGAAAGATATACATATTGTGTGGAAAAAATCTTACTGTAGAGTTAGGTGCTATTGCTGGGATAATAATAATTGCCTTAATTCTGAACTTCATAGAAAAAGCAGTAAAGCGACAAGAGGTTTTGCGGAGAAAATAAATATGAGCTGGAAAGGAAGTTAGTTGTATAAGGAACTAACTTCCTTTTTGTTAGAGTCAAATTGCTGTAATATTTATGTTATAATTAAGTATAGATTATCTATTGAGATTATTTTATGCAGTTTATTTATTGTATTTTAGTAAATAATTAAAATGATAACTGTTCATAAGATAGGTATAGCAGATTAGGAGAGATTTTATGACAGAGATTCAGGGATCTGTGCAGGATATAGTATTTAAAAATGATGAAAATGGTTACGTAGTTGCTCATATTAAGGACAATGATGAAAGTAAGCTTACCATAGTTGGATGTATTCCTTTTATTATGGAGGGTCAATCTTTGAAGTTAAAGGGTGAGTGGGTGAATCACCCTAAGTTTGGAGCTCAGTTTAAAGTGGAAGCTTGTGAGGAAGTTGTGCCTGATTCTATTGTAGGAATAGAAAGGTATTTATCTTCCGGAATTATTTTGGGTATTGGGCCTGTAACTGCTAAAAAGATAGTAGCAAAATTTAAAGAACAAACACTTGATATATTAGATAATAATATTGAAAGATTAAAGGAAATAGAAGGTATTGGTGATAAAAAGATAGCAGTGATTAATGAATCTTATTCAAAGCAAAGAGAAGTTAGAAATATAATGGTATTTCTACAGACTTACGGTATAACTCCTAAGCAATGTGTAAAGATTTATAGTAAATATGGTTCGGATGCAATTAATATAGTAAAAAATAATCCATACATTTTAACAGAAGATATTGCAGGCATAGGCTTTAAAACAGCCGATAAATTGGCTAGGAGTTTAGGGATAGAGCCTGATTCTCCTTTTAGAATTCAAAGTGGAATAATATATGTTGTTAATAATTTCTGCAGTCAAGGGAACACGTATATGCCTCTAAATAAATTAATAGATGAAGCGAATGATTTACTAAGTGTTTCAAATGATGATATTGAAAAAATAGTATATGAAAGCACATTAGAACAAAAGATTAAGGTAGAAGTTATTGAAGACGTAAATTGTGTATTTACGGTTCCGTATTATTATTGCGAACTAGGTGTCACAAAAAAGATAATAACACTTGCTTCGGATAATTATACACATATTGACGTAGATGTTGAGAAAGAAATAGCTTCATTTGAAAAAGAAAATAATATTTCATTTGCCCCTTCACAAAAAGAAGCTATTAAGGGAGCTGTGGAAAATGGCATTGAGGTTATTACAGGGGGACCTGGTACAGGAAAAACAACAGTGATTAACTGTATTACTAAGATATTTGAAGAGGCCTCTATGAGAGTGTTTATGGCAGCACCTACTGGAAGAGCAGCTAAGAGGATGACGGAGGCCACAGGAAGGGAATCCAAGACAATTCACAGGCTGCTAGAACTGGGAATAGGGGGAGAAGAAAACTTAAGCTTTTTTAGAAATGGAGAGGCTCCTTTAGAGTGTGATGTTTTAATTATCGATGAAGCATCTATGATAGATATAATGTTAATGAATAGTCTGCTTAAAGCAGTGGGTATGGGAACTAGGGTAATAATAGTTGGTGATGTTGACCAGCTTCCATCTGTAGGACCAGGAAATGTGTTAAGAGACATAATTGATAGTAAGTGCGTAAAAGTAGTTAGACTTAAAGAAATTTTCAGGCAAGCTGGCGAAAGTATGATTATCGTAAATGCACATAAAATAAATAATGGAGAAATGCCTATCCTAAATAAAAAAGATAAGGATTTTTATTTTATAAATCTGGAGCAAAATGAAAAAATATTAGACACATTAATTTCCCTAGCGAAAGATAGACTTCCAAGGTTTAATCCTTCATGGAACAAGATGGAGGATATACAAGTATTATCTTCTATGAGAAGAGGGGTTTTGGGAGTTGAGAATTTAAATGCAAAACTCCAAGAGATTCTAAATCCTAAAGTAGCTCAAAAAAAAGAATATAAATTTAGAGATGTTATATATAGAGTTGGGGATAAAGTAATGGTAAATAAAAACAACTACACAATACGTTGGACTAGAATTAATGGTGAAGGGGACAAAGAAGGTCAGGGAGTGTTCAACGGTGATGTAGGTTTTGTAGAAGATATAGATGACGATAATAATGTAATAGTTGTTTTTGATAAAGAAAGAAGAGTAGTATATGATACTATGTACTTAGATGAATTAGATTTAGCTTATGCAATAACTATTCATAAAAGTCAGGGGAGTGAGTTTCCAGTGGTTGTTATGCCAATATTTATGGGAGCCCCTATGCTTATGAATCGTAACTTACTATATACAGGTATAACCAGGGCAAAGCAACTAGTAGTATTAGTGGGTTCTTCAAAAGCAGTGCATTTTATGATAAACAATAATAAAGGTTTTGAAAGATATTCCGCACTAAGATGGAGAATTAACGATATATTGGATGAGAGTATCTTTGTTGAGTAAAGCTATTGATTATATTTGGAGGTTTATAATATGAATTCGGTGGCAAGGGAACATATTGAGATAGAATTAAGAAAGATATCAAATGATATATTAGTATGGAGTATGGGAAATGAAAACTTTTTAAATGTTACCTCAATGGCTTATAATACTTCGGAAATATTTATAGGTACTATAGTAGCCTTTGCTGAAAAAAGAAAAAGGGTTCTATATATAACTAATGAGCAAAATGTAGAAATTATTAAATATATTAAAAATAACACTGGATTTAAATCATTTTCATTTTTTACTCAAGACAAAGTTTATTATAAAGATAACCTGATAATAACAGACTACCAAAATGCTATAGGCTTAAAAGATAAGTTTGACCTTGTTATTTACGATGACATAAGAAGCTATCCCATATATAGCAGGTATGAAATTATTGATATAATGGCAAATTGCAGTAAACCCAATGGAAAATTAATAGCATACTCAATTGAAAAGATATTTAACGAAAGTAGAGAGATGAAATTATGGGCAAGTGAAATAAATATGCCAATAATAGAACCACGAGTAATTTTGACTAGGATAGATATTGATAAAGATATTCCTTATGTTATATTTGAGTACTTAAAGTGGTCAATTGATTTGAAAAGAAATGTTGTTGTTCATGTTCCTATAAAAGAAAAGATTAAAGGGGTTTTTAAATACTTAAGCTTATATAAAAGCAAACTAACTAATAACATATTATGGTATTCAACTGATAGTGAAGATAGTACTGTACTTGAATATTTTCAAAAAAATAAAGGTTGTATAATTGTTACGGATGACTTTGATAAAATAAGTGATAGCTGCTTTGATTTGGATGTTTTGGTATACGTATATGATGATAAATCTATAGATTATAAAAGATTAGTTTATTTTTCAGGTAAAGTTGGAAGAATAGAAAAGAGGGAAAGAGGTGAAGTTATATTCTTAGCAAACGAAGAAACTGTGGAAATAGAAAAAGCTAAGTCTATAACAAGAAGCTTCAATAAAAAGGCATGGGAAAAAGGATTGTTAAGTTTATAAGATATATGTTTGAGTGCTTATTAAGTGTTATATATCCGTACACTTGTGATTGTTTAATATGTGGTGATGCAGTTGATGAAAACGTGCAGGTATGCACTGAGTGTATTAAGAAGCTAAAGTTCTGCAGTAATCCAATGTTGGTTACTCGTAATAACATAGATATAATTACGTATAGTTCATTGTATTATTCTAAAGCAGCTAAAGAAATGATAATTAGGCTTAAGTATAAAAGTGATTTTAGGTCTGGAAAATTATTAGCAAAATATATGACGGAAACTGTAAAGCAATTCAACTTAGAATTTGATTTGGTAACCTATGTTCCTACAAGTAGAAAGGTTATGAAAAAACGTGGATATAATCAAAGTAGGTTTTTGGCTTTAAGCATATCGGAAAATTTAGATAAAAATCTGATAGATTGCTTAAAGAAACAGGTGGATACTTTAGATCAAATTGGTTTGGGAAATGAAAAAAGATGGGATAATTTACGAGAAAGTTTTAGGGTTTGCAACATGGAAAAAATAAAAGACAAAAAAATTTTATTAGTAGATGATGTGATAACTACTGGAGCAACAGCATATTACTGTGCAAAGGAATTAATTGGAAACGGAGTAAATAGTGTAATAGTATTGACTGCTGCAAAAAGTAAGATATAATATTATTGAGATAAGTTAGGTTTGTGGTTGAAAGTCGATGCCAGTCGCAGGCGAAACGATCCACGTAAGTTAAACAAAAGGTTTAATGAGCATGGTGCGGTTTAGAGGTAAGACCTGCCGTCTTGGTTTTTAGGACGAGAGGGTTAGTAGTGAGAGGCAAACACCGGGTAGCAAAAGCTCCAGCAGGCGGGTGTGGGGTCAAAGACCAGGTCAACTAACTTTCTAAAACATTCGGTTAATATTTTAGCCGAATGTTTTTTGTTTTTCTGCTTATTTAATAAGTGGTAAAAGTCTATCATTAAAATTTTATTACATAAAAAGTTTGAAATGGCGCAACATATTTAATGAATTATTAAGTGTATATTGAAAACTAATTAGATTTTTTTCCTAAAATACCATAATGCATGTAAGAAATATGGGAAAATAGTCTTGTTTATGCAAAAATAATGAAAAACCACAAGAAAATAAGGTAGATAAAGCAAATAGTATATAAATTTATATAATTTTCAGTAAATTCAGTATAATAGACTTGTTATAAATTCAATTAAGTAATAAAATAATATTAACATAAATAAACAAGCATTATAAATTACCTTCTAAAGGTAAATGAGAGGGGCTGTAAATATGAAATTGACAGTTAGTGGAAAAAATATCGAAATTACAAGTGGCTTAAGAAGTACACTAGAAAAGAAATTATCAAAATTGGATAAGTATTTCGCACCTGAAATAATTGCTCATGTGACTTTAAGTGTACAGAGGAATAGAGAAATAGTTGAGGTTACAATCCCTTTTGGTGGAATTATATTAAGAGCAGAAGATGCTAATGAGGATATGTATGCAGCTATTGATATAGTAGTAGGTATATTAGAAGGTCAAATTAGAAAGCAAAAAACAAAGCTTGAAAGAAGAAAACATGGAGATTCATTAAGATTTCAACAAATACCTGAACCAGAAAGACATGATGATAATGATGGTGAGCCTCAAATTGTAAGAACAAAAAGATTTGCAATAAAACCAATGTCTTCAGAAGAGGCTGTACTTCAAATGGAACTTTTAGCACATAGCTTCTTTGTATTCCAAAATGCTGACTCTGGTGAGGTAAATGTAGTATATAAAAGAAAAGACGGAAATTTCGGTCTTATAGAGCCTGAGTTTTAATAATAGATTTTTTAGGAGTAGGGAGTTTAACCTACTCCTTTTAAGTTATAATGGCTCTCAGAAGTACATTAATATAAGTTGAATGCTAAGTAATAAGATGTTATAATTTACTGGTGATAGTGTTTTTTGTTGTTGGAAAGTTTAAGGAAGAAAATAAGTGTATACAAATAGATAGTTGATTAAATGTTATTTACAATATATATAAGAAATTTAGTATTAAATATTGATAAAAAAAGGTTATACTCTAAATGGTCTTTTAGCATAATAAATAAATAGATAGATAGTGAGGATGAACGTAATGAGTATTTTAGAGAAAATTTTTGGAACATATAGTGAGAGGGAACTAAAGAGAATTATTCCAATAGTTGATAAAATAGAAACTTATGATTCTCAAATGTCAGCATTAAGTGATGATGAACTTAAAGAAAAAACGTTTGAGTTTAAAGAAAGATTACAAAGAGGAGAAACTTTAAACGATATTCTCCCTGAGGCTTTTGCTGTAGTTAGAGAAGCTGCAACTAGAGTACTTGGAATGAAGCATTTTAGAGAGCAGTTAATTGGTGGTATAGTTCTTCATCAAGGCAGAATAGCAGAAATGAAAACCGGTGAAGGTAAAACATTAGTTGCTACCCTTCCAGCATATTTAAATGCTTTAACAGGTGAAGGTGTTCATATAGTTACTGTAAACGACTATCTTGCAAAAAGAGATAGTGAAGAAATGGGAAAGGTACACAGATTTTTAGGTTTAGCTGTTGGTGTTATAGTTCATGACTTGACACATGAACAAAGACAAGAAGCATATGCATGTGACATAACTTATGGAACTAATAATGAATTAGGCTTCGATTACCTAAGAGATAATATGGTGATTTATAAAGAAGAAAAAGTTCAAAGACCATTAAAGTTTGCTATCGTGGACGAAGTTGACTCTATCCTAATCGACGAAGCAAGAACTCCTCTAATAATATCTGGAGAAGGGGAGAAATCCACTGAATTTTATAAAATAGCAGATAATTTTGCTAAGACATTAAGAAAAGAAGATGACTTTACAGTAGATGAAAAGACAAATTCAGTTATATTAACAGATAGTGGTGTGGAAAAAGCTGAAAAGTACTTCCATATAGAGAACTATGCTGATCCAGCTAATATGGAAATACAACATCATGTGGTTCAAGCGATGAAAGGTAACTACATGATGAAAAAAGATAAAGACTACATGGTTAAAGATGGAGAAGTAATCATAGTTGATGAGTTCACAGGTAGACTTATGGAAGGAAGAAGATATAGTGACGGTCTCCATCAAGCAATTGAGGCTAAAGAAGGTGTTAAGGTTCAAAAAGAATCAAAAACCCTTGCAACAATTACTTTCCAAAATTATTTTAGAATGTACAAGAAATTATCTGGTATGACTGGTACAGCTCTTACAGAAGAAAATGAGTTTAGAGAAATTTATGGACTCGATGTTGTTGTAGTTCCAACTCATATGCCAATAGCAAGATTAGATAATCCAGACTTGGTTTATAAAACCGAGAAGGGAAAATTCGACGCTATTGTTGAAGAAATTGAAGAAACTTATAAAAAAGGTCAGCCTGTTCTTGTAGGTACTGTAAGTATAGAGAAATCAGAGAGAATTTCCGAATTACTAAAGAAGAAGAGAGTACCTCATCAAGTACTTAATGCTAAATATCATGAAATGGAAGCAGAAATAATTTCTCATGCTGGTGAAAGGGGCATGGTTACAATAGCAACCAATATGGCTGGTCGTGGTACCGACATAAAGCTTGGTGATGGGGTAGTTGATTTAGGCGGATTAAAGGTAATTGGTACAGAAAGACATGAATCAAGACGTATAGATAATCAGTTAAGAGGACGTTCTGGTCGTCAAGGAGATCAAGGATACTCAAGATTCTATGTATCATTAGAAGATGACCTTATGAGAATATTTGGCTCAGACAGATTAACTGGTATGGTAGACAGATTAGGTCTTCAAGAAGATGAAGCCATTGAAAGCAAAATGGTTTCAGGTGCCATAGAGAAAGCTCAAAAGAAGGTTGAAGGAAATAACTTTGATATAAGAAAGAATGTATTACAATATGATGATGTTATGAATCAACAAAGAGAGGTAATATATAGACAAAGATCACAAGTACTTGAAGGAGAAGACTTCAAGGGACAAATGCAGGCTATGCTTAAAGATCTTATTTACTCTGTAACTGATTCACATTTATCAGGTATTGAAGAAAACCTTGAAGATGATTTAAAAACATTAATTTTATACCTTGAAGAAATTTACTTACCAAAGGATGCAACAAGTGTAGAAGAATTAAAGCTTCTTTCAAATGATGAGATTAAGGAAAAACTACTGGGAATAGCTCAGGACATATACAGACAAAAAGAAGAAATGTTTGGTCCAGAGCAAATGAGAGAAATAGAAAGAGTTATATTGCTTAGAGTAGTAGATACTAAATGGATGGATCATATCGACAATATGGAACATTTAAAGCAAGGTATGGGACTTAGAGCTTACAAACAACAAGATCCTGTTCAAGCATATCAAATAGAAGGAAGTCAAATGTTTGACGAAATGATATACAACATTAAAGTGGATACAATAAAATACCTATTCCATGTTCAAATTCAAGCAGCGCCTGAAAGAGAAAGAGTGGTTAAGGAAACAGCTACAAATTATGATGATTCTTCTGTAAGTGAACCAGTTAAGAGAAAAGAAGAAAAGATAGGCAGAAATGATCCTTGTCCATGCGGTTCAGGTCAAAAATATAAAAATTGCTGTGGTAGAACAGTTTAATATTATTTAGGGTGGGTTAGATCCACCCTAAATTTATATGTATAGATTTTAATGTATAACGAAATGTTATATAGTAGTATTTGCTAAAATGAAAGGTGTGATTATTTATGTTTTTGCAGCTAGATGAAGCGGCTTCAAAAGTGAACATATTAAAAGAAAATTTGGTGGAAATGAGGGCTTCTCTTTGACATAGATGGAGCTGTACGAAGAATTGATGAACTTGAAAATATGATGCAGGAGCAAGGTTTTTGGGATAATGTAGATAGAGCTCAGCAGGTTACTCAAGAAACTAAGTTCTTAAAAGATAGAATTGAGAGATTTAATGGCATCGAAACTAAAATTGAAGATATTGAAGTAATGATTGAAATGTGCAGGGAAGAAGAGGATGAAGCTGTATGTAATGAAATAGTTCAAGATACAAAAACAGCAGCAGAAGAGGTAGAAAAGTTTAGAATAGAAATATTATTATCAGGAGAATATGATAAGAATAGTGCTATATTAGATTTGCATGCAGGAGTTGGAGGAACAGACGCACAGGATTGGACTGAAATGCTGCTTAGAATGTATACTAGATGGGCAGAATCGAAAGGTTTTAAGGTAGAGACTATTGATTTGCTTACTGGTGATGAAGCAGGTATAAAGAGCGCTACGCTGAAAATTAGTGGTGAATTTGCCTATGGTTATCTGAAGGCTGAAAAAGGAATCCATAGAATCGTTAGAATATCTCCTTTTAATGCAAATGGTAAAAGACAAACTTCTTTTGCTTCTGTGGAAGTTTTACCTGAGCTTACAGAAAGTCAAAATCAAGATATAGAAATTCGTCCCGAGGACTTAAAGGTTGATACCTACCGCTCTGGAGGTGCAGGTGGTCAGCATGTTAATAAAACAGAATCAGCTATTAGAATAACACATATTCCAACGGGAATAGTTGTTCAATGTCAAAATGAAAGAAGTCAGTATTCTAATAGGGATACTGCTATGGGTATGCTTAAAGCTAAGCTTGTTGAATTAAAAGAAAGAGCTCACAAAGAGAAAATTGAAGACTTAACTGGAGAGCTTAAGGATATGGGCTGGGGAAGCCAGATTAGATCCTATGTATTTCAACCATACACTATGGTTAAAGACCATAGAACAGGCGCTGAAAGCTCAAATATAAATGCTGTCATGGATGGTGAAATAGACCTATACATTAATGAATACCTAAAACAAAGCAGTAATGGACAATTGTAATTAGTTTAGAAAATTGAAAAGGAGACTGTCAATAAGGCAGTTTCCTTTTCGATTTTATATGATTAATTTTTGGTGTAATAATATGACGAAAACGCTTAAAGATTCATATGGTTTATGTGTACTTGAGGTTTATACATCTAAAGAGGTATAATGTATAGGTAGAAATTAAAAGGTTATGGAGGAAGAAAATGAAGAATATATCAAATAGGTTAGCTGAAGAATTTCATATTAAGATTTCTCAGGTTGACAGTGTTATCGAAATGTTAGACGAAGGATGCACTGTCCCATTTATTGCAAGGTATAGAAAAGAGAGAACAGGCGGGTTGAGTGACGTAACTCTTAGAGAACTCTCAGAAAGACTTATATACCTTAGAAATCTTGGTGATAGAAAGGAAGCAGTTATAAAATCTATTGAAGAGCAAGGTAAGCTTACAGAGGAACTAAAGGAAAGTATATTTAGGTGTGATACTTTAACGGAAGTTGAAGATTTATATAGACCATATAAGCAAAAAAAGAGAACAAGAGCTACAATTGCTGCTGAAAAGGGATTAAAACCTTTGGCTGAGTTGATTTTTAATGGTGAGTTTAATGGTAGTATTAATGAGGCTGCCAAAGAATATATAGATGAAGAAAAAGGCGTTGCATCCATAGAAGAGGCAATTCAGGGTGCAGAGGATATAATGAGTGAAATGATATCCGATGAAGCCGAATATAGAAAATGGATTAGAACCTTGGTTCAAAGAGAAGGGATTATTGAAACTTCAGGAAGCAGCAACGAACCAACACCATTTGAAATGTATTATGATTTTAAAGAGCCTGTAAATAAAATACCGCCTCATAGAATATTGGCAATTAACAGGGGAGAAGATGAGAAGATTCTTTCTGTTAAAATAACTATAAATGAAGATAAAATAATAGAATATTTAAATAGCAGATGTTTTAAAGGAAATAAAGAGACAGATAAGTACATAGAAAATAGTGTTAAAGACTCTCTTAAGAGACTTATTTATCCTTCTATAGAGAGAGAAATACGTTCTCAGCTTACTGAAATAGCAGAAGATGGGGCAATTGAAGTGTTTAAGGCAAATTTAAAGGCTTTATTAATGCAGTCTCCAATAAAGGGCAAAAGCGTATTAGGTTATGATCCTGGCTTTAGAACAGGGTGTAAAATTGCAGTTTTAGATGAAACAGGTAAGCTTCTTGATACATCTACAGTGTATGCAACAGCTCCTCAAAATGATGTAGAGGGGTCTCTAAAAATATTAAAGCAACTTGTTTACAAGCATAATGTTGGTATTATTTCACTGGGAAACGGAACAGCTAGCAGAGAATCAGAAGAGGTTGTGGCAAGACTTATAAATGAAGTTAAGAAGGAAAAGGGAAAAGAATTATACTATGTTATAGTATCAGAAGCAGGAGCATCAGTTTATTCTGCGTCAGAACTGGCAGCAAAGGAGTATCCAGATATAAACGTTTCTTTAAGAGGGGCTATATCTATTGCAAGAAGGCTTCAGGATCCACTGGCGGAATTAGTAAAGATTGACCCTAAATCAATAGGGGTTGGGCAATATCAGCATGATGTTACACCTAAAAAACTGGATGAATCCTTAAAAGGAGTAGTAGAAGATTGTGTTAACAATGTAGGTGTAGATTTAAATGTGGCTACTCCATCCTTGTTATCATACGTATCTGGGGTTAATGCAACTTTGGCAAAAAACATTGTTGAATATAGAGAGGACAACGGAAAGTTTAAGAGTAGAACAGAGCTTTTAAAGGTTAAAAGGCTTGGGCCAAAGGCATTTGAGCAATGTGCTGGCTTCTTGAGAGTTCTAGAAAGTAAAGAAGCACTGGATAATACATCAGTTCATCCAGAATCCTATAAGGCAGCAAAAGATTTATTGAATACGTTAGGATATGCAGAAGAAGATATTAAGCAAGGTAATCTTGTGGATATTGATAAAAAGGTTTCTGCAATAGGGTTGGAAAAGCTGGCTGAAGAGCTTGAAACAGGTGTTCCTACACTTACTGATATAATCAAAGAAATAAAGAAACCAGGAAGGGATCCTAGAGAGGAGCTTCCAAAGCCAATACTTAAAACTGGAATTGTTGATATCACGCAGTTAAAACCTGGCATGTTACTCACAGGTACTGTTAGGAATGTTGCAGATTTTGGTGCTTTTGTGGATATAGGTGTTCACCAAGATGGTCTTGTGCATATAAGCCAGCTGTCAGATAAATTTGTAAAACATCCATTAGATGTAGTTAAGGTTGGTGATATTGTGGAAGTAAGAGTTTTAGAGGTGGATGAAAAGAGAAACAGAATATCATTAACCATGAGAAAAGAATAGAAATTATTTAAGTTTTCATTGATTTTCATAATTTACAGATGTATAATATAATTAAAATATGATATTCTTCAGGGCAGGGTGAGATTCCCTACCGGCGGTAAAGCCCGCGAGCCATTATGGCATGATTCGGTGAGATTCCGAAGCCGACAGTATAGTCTGGATGAGAGAAGAGATATACGGTTACGTTTATTAGCCCTGACTTTTTGTCAGGGCTTTTTATTGTATCTAGGTTCCCTATGAAGATATCAAGTACTGTGTGGCAGGGTTAAATAACTTTACTCACAGAATAAGAGATATAAGGAGATATGATCATGAGAAATTCAAGATTTAACACACTTGTTAAGGTATCGTTATTAGGTGCTATCGGATTTTTATTAATGTTTTTAGAGTTTGCACTACCAATTTTCCCTAGCTTTTTGCAAATAGATATCAGTGATTTACCAGCACTAGTAGGAGCTTTTGCATTAGGACCAGTAGCAGGAGTTGCTATCGAATTACTAAAAAATATTTTGCATGCAGTATTTAAAGGAAGTCCTCTATTTATAGGAGAGGTAGCAAATTTTGTAGTTGGTGGGGTTTTAGTATTTGTGGCTGGATCAATTTACAAAAGAAATAGAACAAAGACAAATGCTATAATTTCTATGATTATTGGTGTTGTTGCAATGTCAATTGTAGCAGTCCTTACAAATTATTTTGTTTTCTTCCCGCTTTATGCATCATTAGTGTACCATATGCCAATGTCTTCGTTTGTTCAGATGGGAGCACAAACAAATTCGCATGTAAAAAGCATGTTTACATTTATGACATTGATTATACTTCCTTTCAATATAATAAAAGGGGTAGTAATTTCAGCTTTAACTGCAGTACTTTATAAGAGCTTATCACCAATAATTCAAGGTAAAGCAGTAAATGCACCACAACAAGAGTCAGTTGAAAATTAAATACTTTATATGTTAAAAAGCCATAGGAGTAATCCTATGGCTCTATTATTTTGTTTACATTTCTATTCCACATTATAACGGCATCCTCATTATTATTCGCATAATAACTCTTTCTTATACCTTCTTTTTCAAAACCAAACTTCTTGTATAGATTTTGAGCAACAATATTAGAGGCTCTAACCTCTAATGTGAGAGAATTAATCTTGTTTTCACCACATATATTAATTAGTGCTTCAAGAAGCATAGAACCAAGTCCAAGCCCCCTGTAACTAGGATGTATAGCTATATTAGTTATGTGTCCCTCATCAAGAATAATCCACATTCCTCCATAACCAACTACAACGCCGTCCTTTTTTATTACTAAGTACTTAGCAAATTTATTATTTAGTTCCTGTTCCATTGAAGCCTTACTCCATGGAATTGCGAAACTTAGTTCTTCAATTGTTATAATATTATCTACATACTGTTTTTCAAAGGAGCATATTTCAATATTACTCATTTATATCTTTCCCCGTTCTTAATTCGTACTCCCTTTCAGCCTGAGATTTCCTGATATAAATTGGTGCACTAGTAAATACATTGTCACTTTCTCCATTCTCTAAAAGAATCGCTCCAAGCTCACCAAGTGCAGAGGCTTTAACTACATTTAAATGAGTTGGAGCAAAATATAGACTGTCAAGAGAGTTTTTTAGTGTTTCTCTGAACTTAGGCACTGCATCTCCAATAAAACAAATTGTTTTATTATAGGATTTTACTAGTGTAATAAGCTCATCAATAGAAATAATCGTATGATCTGAAATTTTCTTTAGTCTATTTTTGTCGAAAACGTACAGGGAAGTATAGACATTATTTCTTAGTGCATCTAAAATTGGACATATTATGGCATCAGTATAAGCCATATTGTATGCTAAAGCATCTAGTGTGGATACGCTTATAAAAGGCTTACCAGTACCCTGGCTAAGGCCTTTTATAGTTGACATACCTATCCTAAGGCCTGTAAATGAACCTGGGCCTTTGGACACTACAAAGCCATCTAGTGAATTTATATCTAATTGAAGATTTTTAAGCATAATATCTATCATTGGCATAATAATTACTGAATGCTGTTTTTTATAGTTAAATATAATTTCTCCAAGTAGTTTATCATCTTCAATAACTGCACAGGTAGCTGCTTCGGTAGCAGTATCTAGGCTTAAAATTCTCATAGTTCTATCTCCTTTACATAATCGTATCTTTTATCTGAGTAGGTAATAGAAATTTTTCTATGGGTTACTCCTAAGTTAGTGAGTTTTTCTATGTTAATACTTAAATGTTCTTCAGGGATTAATTCCTCTATGTAATTTGACCATTCTATTACGCTGATTGCATCGCTAAATATATATTCATCAAAGCCAATGGCATAGATTTCATCAGGATCGTTAACTCTATAAACATCAAAGTGAAACAATTTAAGTCTGCCTTTATATTCATTTACAATATTAAAAGTAGGACTTGTTATATGTTCTTCTATACCTAAACCTTTTGCTATTCCCTTTGTTAAATGAGTTTTACCAGTTCCTAAATCTCCATTTATGCAAATTATGTCTCCAGGCTTAGCATTTTCACCAATGAAGTATCCAAGCTCTAGAGTTTTATCTAAATTATCAACTATAAACTCCATATGTATTCACCTCTAAGTTATTTTATACTAAATATAGAAAAAAGAAAAGATTAACTAAAATTAGAAATGGTGTAACACTGGTCTAAATTAATTATTTGCAATATAATATAAAGAGTATTCGGTTTTCAAAGTTGATTATAGAGGTGAATATATTGAAAAAAATTATATACACTATTGTTTGTGTGATGCTGACAGCTGCATTTTCAGGATGCAGTAGTACTGCTACTAATATAAATACAAATGTTATTAATAAAGAGCAGGGTATAGTATTAGATATAATGGTTACTAATAAACCATTAGAATTCATGGTTAAAGATATTGTTGGGGATAAACATTTAGTAGATTATATGTTTAAAGATGAAAATCAAATTAACGACTTTTCATTTTCAAAGGATAGTTTAGATAATATAGGAAAACAAGATTTGTTTATATATTCTGGTATTGATTTCGAGCCTTGGATGGATGATTTTTTAAGTAAGCTTGATAAAAGTCATGTAGGTGTTATTAATGCTTCTAGAGGGGTTAAGACAATATCCTTCGATACAAAGGTAAAATACAAAAATAAAGAATTAGATAAAAATCCATACTATTGGCTGGATATTAATGATTATAGAGTAATGCTGAATAACATAAAAAATTCTATAGAGGATAAGGATCCTCAAAATAGAGACTACTATGAAAAGAATTTCGAAGCAAGTTTAAAGAAGCTAGATAAGTATAAGGATCAGATGAATAAGATTTCTGATAAATCTAAGGCATATACATTTATAACAACCAGTGATAAATTTGACTACCTTACAAAATCATTAGGACTAAAAATGATTAAAATCAGCGGAAAAAATTCTCTTTCACCAGATGAAAAAAGCAAGCTGGATAAGGCAAGAGACGACTTAAAGAACCTTTGCTTTTTGTATGAAAATGATAATGATCTAAATGATAATAAAGATATCATTGCTGCATATAATTTAAAACCCGTAAAATTGACATCCTATAATGGAGACCTAAAATACACAGATATACTGAAAAATGATTTTGACAGCTTAACTAATGCTGTTAAAGACTAAATATGTAAAGCTGTAAGATTAATCAGGAGGAACTGTATGTTCTTTTTTGGAGTATTTGGAATATAAAACGAAGAAAAGATATTAAAGAACTTAAGAACCAAATTTGCAAGGACTGTGTAGAAATGTGGATAAATACTTTGAGTATTGTCCATATTGTGGAGAAAGGTTTGAATAATAAAAAAAGTTTAGAAAAAACTATTGCTTTTTGCAGAAGTATGCAATATAATATATATTGTCTTAGGGGTATGGCTCAACGGTAGAGTAGTGGTCTCCAAAACCATTGGTTGTGGGTTCAAATCCTACTGCCCCTGCCAGATGAAGGCTTTCCGAGTTTCGGAAAGCCTTTTTTATGTCTAAATAACATATAATTGATGCATAAGAAATCATGTAAAAAAACAGATACCTCCATAATGGGTATCATTTTTTTGAAAAAATATATTATTTTAATTTTTTATGTTTTTATATGGAATTAGTCAATTCTAAATGCCTTTTTACTGCCTGTGCAGCTTCTTCACTATTGTGAGTTTCTAAGGCTCTACATATTCCTTCATGTTGAATTTTAACTATTGCTTTATTAGAAGTGTGTGCATTTGAATTTTCAATATAGTTTTCAATTAAAGAAGATACTGAAAACATTATGGTTGAAATTAATTGATTGCCAGAAGCCTTAGTTATTTCATAATGAAACTTTTTGTCTAGAGAAGCACTAGTCTCCACGTCTTCAGTATTATTTAACTCATTTGCAATTTCTCTTAACTCTATCAGCTGCTCCTCTGTTATATTCTTTGCCGCTAAGGCAGCAATTTGAGGCTCCATTATTTTTCTAAGTTCCAGGATTTCTTCAGCCTTGCTTCCAAGAAGCATAAATACAATAGATAGTGGCTCTAATAAATTATCTTCAAAATTATCATTAATAAAATTTCCTTCTCCATGCCTAGCTTCAATAAGTCCCAGCATTTCTAAAGCTCTAATGGCTTCTCTTACAGAGGTTCTGCTAACCTTAAGCTGCTCTGACAAATCCCTTTCAGAAGGGAGCTTATCTCCACTTTTTAACTCCCCTTTTTTCACAATATCTTTAATTTGTTCCATTACCTTTTCGTAGATTTTAGTGTTTTTTATAGGGCTTAACATATATTACTTCCTTTCAAACATTATTATCTTTATTTTGAGATAGATATGAAACTAAAGTGTTATAATTTTTTTCAGCTGTAAGCTTTCTTTCTTGAAAATTTTCCATTTTATTATAATGAGTATCTATGTTTTCCTTAAAATTTATAATTGCTTTATTAATAGCAGTTTTAAAGAGAGGAATAGCATCAATTATTCTTTTTACACCGTAGAGATATTCATCATCACTAATAGTAAAACATTGAAACAGCCCAGAAGTTAATCTTCCATCAGAGAACATATAAATATATCTATCGCTCATTTCATCGGATAAGTCTACTTCGATTTTATGCTTGTATAATCTAAAAATAACGTCATTTTGTTTTACGAACACTGGAAATATACTTGAAAAAAGAGTTTCAATATTTACTTTATCATCTTCATCAACTAAACCCGAAAAATCATATTCATTTAATTTATTTATAATTTCGATGGTGAAAATGCTACTTTTTATTTGTTTACCTAATTTTGACTTTAAATTTTGTTCTTTTTCTTCCATAAATAAATTATCCAGTGAATAAAATAATTTATTTAAAGGATTTGAAGATTTCTTTGAATTGTCTTTACTCATAGCTTTATACCTCCATAGATAACCTAATGAAAAATTGTCAGGAATAGCTTCCACATAACAGGGGCTAATAGCACAGTGATAATTCCGGCAATGACGATTGTTATACTACTCATAGCCCCTTCGGTTTCGCCTATTTCCATAGCTTTTGCTGTTCCAACAGCATGGGAAGCAGAACCTAAAGCGATTCCTAAAGCTACCTTATCATTTATCTTTAATATTTTATACAAAAATGGTCCTATAATAGAACCGAATATTCCGGTAACTATAATAGCCACAACAGTAACTGAAGGCAGGCCGCCTAATTGTTTAGATAATGCCATACCTATAGGTGTTGTTATGGACTTAGGTATCAAGGATATTGTAAGTATATTCGAAAGTTTAAATAGTTTTGCAAGACCAATTACGCATACTATTCCAGAGATGGCACCACACAAGATACCTGCTAAAATAGGGAGAGCATTTTCTTTAAATAGTGCAAATTTTTTATATAAGGGTAAAGCAAGAGCAATAGTTGCAGGTGCTAAAAAGAAAGAAATTACCTGACCGCCATTATTATAATCACTATATTTAATATGAAATTTTGTAAAGAAAATAATTAATATTATTATTGAAATTAGCAAAGGGTTAAAAATAGAAAGTTTGAGTTTTTGTTTTATTAATACGCCTATTTCGTAGGCTATTAAAGAAGTTAATACTCCGAAAACTGGAGAACTTATTATATCATTCATTTTGAACACACCTTTCTTAAAAATGTGACTACATAAGCAGTTACAATCCAAACTACACAAGTAGAAATAATAACTATGACAATGAAGGGTACTATTTTGCCGTTCAGCATTCCAAAGGAAGTTATTAGACCAACTCCAGCAGGAATAAATAAGAATGACATGTGTGATATTAAAACCTCGCATATATCTTCTATCATTTCAACCTTAACAATGCCAAAGTATAATGCTAGAAAAAGTAAAATTAATCCTATGACTGTTCCGGGAATCGGTAAATTAAACATCAATTGTAGTGCAATTCCTATAAAATAAACTATTAAAATAATCATTAGCTGTCTCAAATATTTCAAAATATCACCCCGTTATGTAAAAGATTAATGGTATAGTGGTCATACCAGTTAATATTAATGTATCATATATTATATAATAGTGCAACTTATAAAGCTGGAAAATAGACATGATTCCTTACCAAAAGGCTTTCCTGATAGAAAGCCTTTTTACATCTAAATAAAACTAAGCAAATTTATTTAATCTCTTATTTAAGGAGATACTGGTTCGCTTGCCCTTGTCCACCCTACAGGAACGAACTTTGGTGTAACAATATTAAAGAGACCATAGTTTCTAATATTTATTACAACGATATGATTTAACGCACCTACATTAAGAGTTGCTCCACCACCACCAGATAGAATGAATCTAACGCCTTGAGCCTTGGCCAACTGAAAATCATGAATATGACTGACAAGTACTCTGGAAACTTTATCTTTCACTATTCTATAAAACTCTGTTCTACCCCTCTCATCTGGGAAGGCATCGCTTCCAACCCACTGAAGCTGTGGTTCTCTTGGAGGAACATGCATGGCAACAAAGATATTCTTGAAGTGATTTTCGTTAAGCAAGCTATTTTCCAAGAAATTGAGCTCGCTTTCGGTAAGACCATACTCATTGTATACATAATTGTATAGGGTGTTTAAGCCTATTAATTTAAGGTTGAATTCAGGTAAATCAACAGCCCAATGAATTTCAGGAGGACCAATAATCTGTCTGTAATTATCTAGAGATAGGATATTACCTGTTTTTGCAGCGTCGTGATTGCCAGGAACTAAGAAAAATGGCACACTGTTACCTTCTTTATCTTTATTAAGAGTATTAACTTTAGTAACGAAGGCCTCTAAATTTGCAGCAGTACCTGTGAATACTGCATCACCACCATGAACAAAAAGTAACGGATTGAAGTCCATTGCCTTTAGCATGGCTACTTCAAAAATGTTGTCACTAACTACACCGCTGTTAACCCAGCTGTCGCCGAAAAAAATAATATTAAAATTATTCGGATTCCTCTTACTTTTTATAGTTTGAAGATTAGAAATTGACTCTTCAAAGAGTGTCATGTTAAAACCCCCGTATAAACTAAAATATCGAAAAGAATATATCTCTTAGTTATATAATATAAGGACATGTCCAAATATGTTACCTTCGCATACGGTTAATTTTTGCAGAATATATTTAAGGAGAGAGAATATTTTAACATGAAGGAAGGTCGTGAACTATGCACTTCTGCAGCAACATGTATAATGATAGAAAGGTAGATATCCCTTATTCATTGTATGAATCGGTGCAAGGAAAATATTTCGAAGCATATTCATCTGATTTAATCTATGGTAATGGCACTAGTGCTTGGGCATCTTTAGTTAATCCCATAAATTCAGGTGTGAATTTTTATCTTGGTTTGTTTGCGATAAACGATCTATTAAAACCTCCTATCGATGTGGAAATATGGTTTAATGCGCAACTACCAGGAAATGAAGTGAATTCAACTAATATAACCCCAGGTGATACGGCACTTTATCCATCACCGGTGCCAGCAGTAAAATTGTTATCGGCTTCAAAAGTTAAAGGCTCGCCCGTTGGAGGTGTCAATGCATTTTCGAGGAAGAGTATGCCGGGTCAATCATTGACAGTATTGGAAGATGGCAAATTCATCTTCCCACCAGGTGGTTCATTTACTATATTCTTAACTAATACATCAAATGTAGAAACACCTGGAATAGTAAGAGTTAACTTTGGTTGGTGGGAAGAGAGCGTTCGTTATTATTGAAGCTTATATTTTTGATTTCTTATAGTGGAACAAATAATTAAAGGGGGAACATAAATGTTTCAAAGAAGGCCTTATTTTGGTGATTTTAACAACCAGTACCTGCCACCTCGAGTAGCTACTATGCCAAATTCCTTATATCAGTCTCTTCAGGGGAAATATTTTGTAGGTTATGCAGATAATTTAACCTTTGGTAATGGGACTAGTGCATGGGCTGGGTTAATTAATCCTAAAAATTCAAATGTTAATTTACATGTAAATGTATATACAATTACAGATTTTGCTGAGCCGCCTATAGATGTGCAAGTATGGTTTAATGCGGCATTACCTGGTAATCCAGTAGGTACAAAGCATGTAACACCAGCTAATACTGCAATTTATCCACTGCCAGCACCAAATGTAAGATTGCTATCCGCTTCTAATGTAACTGGATTGCCACAGGGAGGGGTTAACGCAGCCTCTAGAAGGAGTATACCTGGTCAAACAATTGCGGAGGAGAGCAATGGAATATATATTTTTCCACCAGGGGGTTCATTTACAATTTTTTTAACAAACGTTTCAGGAGTAGAAACACCTGGAATAGTGAGGGTTGCATTCGGTTGGTGGGAGGAGCATATTTATAAGTATTACTAATTTTTAGCTGCAAAATTATAAATAAGCCTAATAAAAACGCAAGGTATTGAATGTCTTGCGTTTTTTATTATAATCAAATAAGATATAAAACAAAAAAAGATGATATAATAATTATTGAATAAAGTATGTACTTTTATATGAATTAGGGGGAGTAATTAGTATGAACAGAAAAATAATATTTTTTGATATAGACGGGACTATATTAGATGAAAAGACTCACAGGTGTCCTGAAAGTACAGTAAGGGCAATAAAAAAGGCTCGTGAAAATGGCCATTTAACATTCATTAATACAGGCAGAACTTTCTTTAATATAGAAGAAAACATTCGCAAAATTGGATTTGATGGATATGTTTGTGGCTGCGGAACGTATATTAAATATAAGGACAAGCAACTCTTATATAGAGCTGTACCACATGAAACTTGTGTTGAAATTGTACAAAAGCTTCGTGGATGCAGAATTCCAGCTCTTTTTGAAGCTGCTAATGATTTTTTCTTTGACTATTCCAAACCTATTACTGGTGAACTGGCAGAGTTTCGAGAACATTTTCTGGCAAAGGGACTTGATGTTTCAAAATCTTGGGACGACCCAGAACTTGTTTTCGATAAATTGGTTGTTTGGATAAATGAAGATAGTGACTTTGATAATTTTTATTCTTATATTACAAAAGACTTTGAGTATATTGATCGAGGTAATAATTTTGGGGAAATTGTTCCTAAAGGATATTCAAAAGCAACTGGAATTAAATTTCTTCAGGAATATTTTGATATACCATTAGAAGATTGCTATGCCATTGGTGATAGCACCAATGATTTACCTATGCTTGAATATGTTCCAAACAGCATTGCTATGGGCAATAGTACACCGCTTTTATTTGATTCTGTAACTTTCGTCACAAAACATATAGAGGAAGATGGGATTAAGCATGCATTAGAGCATTACGGGATAATATAAATTAATTATTTTTTATTACCTATAAATTTATTGGTTATGGCTGCTCTATCTCAGATGGAGCAGCCATTCGTTATCTTATAGGCAGCCAATGTGCTACACAACTCTTCTTTTACCTTGAATTGAATACGAATATCTGCGTATGCCAATCCATACAACAAAGCCTAATAGAAGCAATAAACATAGGTGAATTTAATCGATTGTAAAAAGATTTAGTCGTAGTAAAAAAATGTTGAAAATTGCGGTTGAAAAGTGTGGAAATTATGGGAAATGGGTGTATAATTAGAAAGTGTATCAGTATTTTATGCAAAGTGTATTAGGAAAAACGTTTGCACAATGAGTTCAAAGTTATATTTACGCAGTTTACATAAATATAACACTAAAATTTTAAAGATAAATCTAGACACGAATTATATTTTGAATTCTATAGTATCAATTTATAAACTACGGGTTGTTTAATAGTCATGTGTTTTAATCCAGATACCTGATTAAAGATATTAAGTTGTTTAGATTTATTAAGACAAAACAAGGTTATTCTCCTCCTCTATGATTTATTATTTTGTTTGGCAACATTTATTATTTCATAGTGGAGGAAAATATAAAAGCCTAACGGCTTAAAAGTTAGGCGAATCAATGCTTGCGGAGTTTCGTAAGCGACTAATAGTATATAATTATTATTGGAGGTTAATTTAATGATTATAAATTCACTAAAGCCAAATAGGGATAGTTATGGCATTGACGAAATAAATTGCTTTGAAAAGCCAGTAGGTATTGTATTAGATAGCTATGATCAGAAACTTTCTGGTGTATTCTATATGTTTATAAAGTGTTGCAATACCTATCAGCTAGAGCCACCTGAATACTGTTCTAATATTAATAATTTTGATACCATGATTCTTGCAGAAACTATAATTAATAATAATTTTAATTTGCATTTCCAAAGGGTTATTCCTCATGATGATTTTCATGGTTTTATAGAAGACAACATAAAAAAATATAATCGAGTGTTAGTGCCTATAAATTTAAAAGAACTGTATTATGCACATGAATATAAAACAATCGATTGGCCTCATCTTCTTGTTATTAAGGGATTTGATCACGATAAGAAACTATATAATATCTTGGATTATACACAGCAGAATTATGATGATGCTGCCTACACTCCTTTCGTAATGGAGTATGATACTCTCCTACGTACATATAGGTCTTACTGTGACACCTTTAATTCTAAAGATATAACTGTCATATCAAATATACAGAATGAAACTCCGTCAAGTATTCCAGATATAATAGAGCAATGCTTATCCTTATTCGACTCTAAATTATCATCAAACCCTCATTTTCTTTTTAATACTATGGAGCTTATATTAGAAACAATTGAGTCTCAGGAAAAAGATGAAATAAAAAAATCCATGAAACAAGATAAGATAGGTTCGTTCAAGTTCTCAGTTATTTGCAGATTTATGGCAAATGAGGTTAAGGGTAAAAATGTTTTCTTTACAGAACTAATTAATAATTCTAGAG
>JAUZPI010000063.1 GCA_030706015.1 Bacillota bacterium | reverse complement strand
TTCGTTGCATTATCTAATACATTATTAGCTATGACAGATAATGATTTAATCGCATATGTCGCACAAGTATTCGCTAAAAAAGCAATGATTACTGAAAATACAATGGCAGTTACTACATTAAAAGCTAATAAAACAATCAAGGCATTAACTGATTGGAAGGGACTTAAAAAATCATTAAATGTAGATTTAGATCCAGCAGTACTATATGGTACAGTTATTGTTACTAATCAAGATGGATTTGATATGTTAGATAGTGCAGTTGATAGCATGGGAAGACCTATACTTTCACCTGACTTAAACAACCCAACACAAAAGACATTTTTAGGATTCCCAATTGAAGTATTTTCAAACACGTTGCTTGCAACAACAGGAACTACCACAAAATACGCACCAATTTTCTATGGAAATCTAGCTGAAGCTGTTAAGTTTGTTGATAACGGTACATTCTCATTTGCTACATCACAACATGCTGGATTCTTAAAGAATATGACTTATGCAAGAGTTATTGAGTATATAGACTGCATTCAAGTTGATTCTTCAGACAAGCTTTATATTGCTGGAACATTAACATTATCTTAATAACTAGGGGCATTAGCTTGCCCCTTTTATTATAAGGAAGGTGAGGCAGTATGATAGAACTTACACTAGAGGAGATAAAAGGATATCTATATGTAGATTCAGACGATGAAAATTCATTAATAAGTAGTGAAATAGAATCCGCAAGGATATACATAGATTCAATGGTTACTGAAGGATATAAATCAGATGAAAAAGCTATAAAATTATCTAATACACTTATGAAAAAGTTAGTACATGACATGTACAATAATAGATCTACTGAAATTCCTGGTAATACTAAAAGAGACTTAATAGTTACATCTATTTTGGATAAATTATCTACTTATGAGGTGGTGGAAACTGATGTTGTACAATAAACGAATTAAAATTTTATTAGAATGTACGACTAAAGTAAATGGAAGACCTATAAACTCGCTAGTTGAATTCTATTCGTGTTGGTGTAATATAAGTTCTCTAAGTTCAACAATGCAATACAAGGCTATGCAAGCGGAATTAGAAAATACATTATTATTCAATATAAAATATTGTAATAAGCTATCAAGTTTAGATTCTGTTGAATATAAAGACAAGCTTTTTGTTGAGTTTAGAGGTAAAAAATACAGGATTTATTTAGTTGATATGAAACAATTTGAACACCAGGATATCACATTAAAAGGTATTGAGGTGATTTAATTGAAAATCCAACTTGAAGGTATGGAAGATATATTAAACAAAGTCAAAGAGTTATCTACTGGTAGAGAATTTGAAGAGTGTAACAAAGGGATTATTAAAAAAACTCAACAATTAGCAAAAGACAAAATGAGACCTAGAGTTCCAAATAGCTTAGATAATTCTATGAGTGGTAGAAAAGGATACAGACCTAATGGACATGCTAAAGATAATATTCCGGTAAGTAAAATTAAGAATAAAAAAGGATATTTCTATGGGAGTGTCGGATGGGAGACTGGAGACACAAGCGAATATTTCTATATAAAATTCGTTAATTATGGCACTAGCAAGATGAAACCAAAAGCATTTATACAACAAACCTATGACGAAATAGAAAAGCCGCTTGATCAGATAGCAATAGAAGAATATGAAAATTTAATAAGAAAGTTAGGTGAGTAAATGGATGTAGTAGCAATGTTAGACGAGATACTATCACCGGTTGATGCTAAATATGGATGGTATAATTCCAAATTGAATACTCATGTAACCTTTATATTACTATATGACAGAGCTACTGAGTATTCGGATGATGAAGAAACAGGGGCAGTAAACACAGTTCAAATAGATGTATGGTCTAAGGATGATTATGAAGCTATGCAAAAGAAAAATGATATTAAAAAATTAATGAAAGACACAGATTTTGGATATATTGATGGTCGAGATTTTTATGAAGATGATACAAAAATATATCATAAGGCATTAAGATATCAGATTTTAGATAGTGAAGATTAATAGAAAGGGATGATAGTATGGCAACAGAAACAAGAGTTAGAACTAGAAGAAGGGGTCTTAAGAATATCTATATTGCAGCAGTAACTACAAATACTACTGAGAGTTATGCGGCTGCAACACCTATAAAGTTAGGGAATGCAATATCAGCTAAAATTTCAGATAAATTTGAGATTGAAAAATTATATTCTGATGATGGAGTAGAAGAAGTAGTATCTCAATATACTGGTTCGGAAATAGAGTTTGAAGTTAATTCTCTAGCACCTCAAGATAGAAGAGATTTATTAGGGAATCTATATGATAATGGGTTTTTAGTAAAAGGTAGCGAAGATACTGCACCAGAAATTGCTATCGGATTCTGTTCTAAGAAAAAGAATGGGAAATATGAATTCACATGGTACTATTGTGGATCATTTGGTAACGGATTAGATGAAAGTTACGAAACACAAGCTGATAAAATTAAGACCCAAACAAATACATTGAAGGGCAATTTCTATGCTAGACAAATTGAGACAACAATTGGTACTGAAAAGAGACATCTATATGCAATTAATGTAGATGAAGCAAACTTAATAGATGCAAATGCAGATGCAAAAGCAGCAGTAACAGATTGGTTTACAAAAGTACAAGAACATAAAGCAGCAGCATAATTAGGGTACATTAATTGTACCCTTTTAAATTTTACAATATGGAGGTTATGTGATGAAGATAACATTATCATTGACAGATGAAAACGGAAAAGAGATAGAAAAAGAATTTAAAAGTGTTAGGTTAAAGGGCAGAACATTTAAGCAAGTTCTAGAGATAAAAGATAAATTAGCAAAAGTAGAAGAAGAGGAATTTAGTGAAGAGAATGTTGACGATCTAGTTAAAATAGTTACTTTATTGTTCGGAAATCAATTTACTGCTGATGAATTCTATGATGGTGTATATGCAGAGGATGTATTACCTATTTGCAGACAAGCACAAAATGAAATTGGTGGTTCTGTTATGAGTAAAATGGGGGATATAGTAAAAAACTAGGGGGCACTACTGGAAAGTTTGAAAGTAGTGCTATAGAACAGGATTTAATAGACCTCGGAATAGTGGATGAAAATATTGAAGAACCTATAGAAACAACAAATGTAGATATTTTATTCAGCATTTACAGGTTATGCAGAGTAAAATATAAGACCACGTTTGATGACTTTATGAACAATGAAATTCAGGATATGTTTGATTTTATAATATTTGATTTTATCAGGCATCCAGTAGAGGAAAATTCAGAAGAAGAATTTGAGGATTTTGAATAAGAAAGTGAGGTGATTTAATGGCTGCAAGCGTAAAAATAGGAGCAGATACGTCAGACTTTCAGAAACAAATGGCACAGGTTACAAACAACTTACAAAGAGTTACAAGTGAATGTGCATTAGCTAGTCAAAAAGCAGAGTTATTCGGTACATCTACAGAACAATTAACTGCTAAACAAAGGTTATTATCAGAAACTATTAATGGATCAAGTCAAAAAGTTGCTTTGTATAAAGAAAAAATTGCTGCTTTGAACAGTGATACAGAAAAGCTAAATAATAGACAAAATACACTAACAAGCAGTATAGAAAAAGCTAATAAAGAATATTTAGCAAGTGTACAAGCTACTGGAAAGAATAGTGCTGAAAGTAAGGCACTAGCTAAAGATATTGCTAATCTTGAGAGTGAATATGCTAAGAATGAAAAGGCTATAGCAAGAAATGAGACAGAGTTAACAAAGGCAATTACTGCTATGAATAAAGAAGAAACTGCAATATTGAAGAATAAAAAAGCATTAGCAGATTCTAGTAATGAAGTTGAGAAAAGCATTAAAAAGACAGAGGATTCTAGTGAAACATTAACTAAAAATAGTGGAATGTTTTCAAAGTGGGGGTTAGCAATAGCCTCAGCAACAGGAATAGCAGTTACAGGATTATTAAAATTAGCTACAGATACATTAAATACTGCAAGTGCTACAAAAAAACTATCTGCTGCTACACAATTAAACATTAATGACACTCAAGAATGGTCATATGTATTTAATAAGATGGGAAGTTCTACTGATGTTATGCAATCATCTATAAATAAATTAGGGATTACAATGGGTAAGGCTGATGATGAAAGTAAAAAGGCAACTGCTGCTTTTCAAAATCTAGGTATAAATATTGCCGATAGCACTGGCAAATTGAGACCTACTGGACAATTATTTGAAGAAGCAATGACAAAATTAGCTGGAATGACAGATGTAACAGAAAGGAATATTATAGCGCAAAGAATATTTGGAGGAAGTTATACTGATTTATTACCTATTCTTAATAAAGGTAGTGCTGGAATTGATGAATTAAAACAAAGGGCCCATGAATTAGGGTTAGTAATGTCAGACAGTTCAGTAGCTTCAATGGCTACATTTAATAAATCAATGAAAGATGTAAAAGAACAGTTCAATTCAATAGGTCAGAAAATAATTGCAGAATTAGTGCCTTATTTAGGTAAATTTTCAGAGTGGTTAACCGGGAATATGCCTAAAATACAAGAATTCGCAAGTAAGACATTAGCAAAAGTATCTAGTGGAATTAAATTTATTTCAGATAATGCAAATTGGTTAGTGCCAGTTCTTAAGGGGTTGTTGGGTGTAATAATAGGGTTTAAAGTAATAATTACTATAACAGATGCAATAAAAAAATACAATGAAGTGATTGGAGTTCTTAAAGCTACTACCATATTACAAACAATAGCACAAGGTGGGCTCAATGCTGTATTAATAGCAAATCCAATAGGTGTTGTTATTATGGCTATTGGTGCATTAATTGGGATAGGAATATTGCTCTACAAGAATTGGGATGTAATAAAAGCAAAATGTAGTGAGATGTGGGGTTTTATAAAGGAGAAATTCCAAGCTTTTTCAACGTGGCTAGGCAGTGTGTTTGCTACAGATTGGACTCAAAAGTTTGGGATATTAGGAAACATAATTAATGCTTATGTGGCTAATTTTAAGAATATTATTGATGGAATTAAAGAGGTATTTCATGGAATTGTAGACTTTATCGGTGGTGTATTTACTGGTGATTGGAATAGAGCATGGAATGGAGTTAAAGAAATTTTTGGAGGAATATTTAATACTTTTATAGGGATAGCAAAAGCACCGCTTAATGGTGTAATTGGGCTAATAAACATGGCAATAGATGGGCTTAATAAGATTAATGTTAAGATACCTTCATACATTCCAATTTACGGTGGTAAAAATTTTGGTTTTGATATACCTAAAATAAAATATCTAAACCAAGGTGGAATACTTGATAAACCAACGCTTTTAGGTGGGAATACAGTAGTGGGTGATGCATGGGGGAATGGACAAGGTGCTAATGCAGAAGCAGTTATCCCTTTGGATTCTATGTATAAAAATATTGATAATATTACTAAAAAGAATATTCAGCAACAACAATCTAATAATCAACCAATCTATGTAATAGTAAATGTAGAGAATAACATGGATAGTAAGAAATTAACGGATATGGTAACTACTCAAGTCCAAAAACAAATTACTAGAATACAGAGTAATAGGAATATAAGTAAAGGAGTGGTATAGGGAATGTATTTTGTTGTGTTTAACAATACTACAAGCAAAGATTTAGGAATAAAAGTAGTAAAAAGACCCTCTATACCAGTTCCGGAAAGAAGTTATAGGATTACACCTGTTCAAGGGAAATGCGGTGACTTATATGAAGATTTAGGAACATATCCGGATATAGAAATATCAATAGAAATGAATTTTGTTGAATATAACCCTAATAATTTCAGTGAGTTTTCTAGAAAAATAAAAAAATGGATTAATTTCAGCGACAATAAACTTAAATTTAGTGATGATTTGAGTTATTTTTTTATAGTAAAAAAGACAAAAATATCTGACTTTAATAGAACATTTAAGAAAATAGGCAGATTCACATTAACATTTACATGTGAACCTTATATGTATCTAGTAGATGGAGCAAAAGAGCGTAATTTAGCCAGTTTAATTAATAATCCATATGAAGTATGTAGACCAATTTACAAAATAACTGGTGAAGGATTACTTACATTGACTATAAACGGTATTAATATTACTGCTAATGTAGGGCAAAACTTAATAATTGATACTGGAAAAGGGTTATGTTATAGATTTGATAGAACTATGAATAATGCAGCACTTACAGGGAAATATAAAGACTTATATTTAAAAGAAGGTAACAATATTTTCACCTATACAAGTGGGTTTGACATAAAAATAGTGCCTAATTGGAGGTGTATATAATTGGTTCAAGTGTACTATCACAATAATATAAATTATGATGCTAATGGAGATATGAATCTATCACCTACAAGTTGCACAGGGAAAATACAACTAAATGGAGATTGCACAATTGAAGTTGAACACTCTTTTGACAAAGAGGGTAGATGGAAAAGTCTAATAAATGACAATGTTATATCTTGTCCAACACCTTGGAGCGATAAACAGTTATTTAGAATTTACAATAGAGAAAAGAAAGGAACTAGTATTATTGCTTATGCTAGACATATATTCTTTGATCTAAAAAACTATCCTCTATTTTCAATTTTAATTCAAAATAAGAATGGTCAAGAAGCTCTTACTTATTTGTTAAAAGATACACCTTTTTCAATAACAAGTGATATACCTACATTAAATAATTTAGAAGATGAAAATAAAAATGTACTTACAATGTTAACTGGTGATAATTCATTCTTAAAAATATGGGGAGGAGAATTATACCTTAATAACTATAATATAATCATTAATCGTAAATTAGGTGGTGATTATGGAGTTAGAGCTGAATTTGGGTATAATTTAGATGATATTGAGGAAGACGTAAATGATGATGATGTAGTAACTAGAATAATACCTATAGGTGCAAATGGAATAAAACTTAATGGTTCTAGTCCGTGGGTTGATAGTCCCAATATAAATAAGTATGCGAATATAATACATAGATTTATAACTTTTGATGATATAAAAGTTAAGGATAGTATTAATGATACAGAGGGGTATGATACGCTAGAACTAGCACAAGCTGAAATGATAAATCGTTGTAATAAGTTATTTGAAGGTGGAATAGATACACCTTCCGTAAATTACAAGGTTAGCATGGCACTACTTAGAAATACTACAGAATATAAAGGGTATGAAGTATTAGAAGATGTAGGTTTAGGTGATATAGTAACATGCAGACATTATGGAATTGATATTGATATAAAAGCTAGGTGCATTAGCCTTGAATGGGAAGTTGACTTGGATTCTGATGTGGCTAGAACTTTAACTATTGAATTAGGGAATGCAGTAGCAAATTATTTCGACAATCAGAGCGATATAACAAATAGGGTTAGCAATATACTTAATGGAAATGGAAGCGTAAAAGCTGATGCAATAGAGGGTACTATTAATGCATTACAGACAAAGTTTAAGGCTCTAAAAAGCATAGCACAAACTCAACACGTTAGAGCTATGTTGTTTGAAGACCTAGATTCTAATAGTCCAACTTTCGGAGCTATGTGTATAGGCACAATGGGATTTGAAATTGCTAGTGAAAGAACTAGTGACGGCAAGGATTGGAATTGGAGAACGTTTGGAACAGGAAAAGGATTCTTTGCAGATCAAATTGTAGCAGGAATATTAACTGCAGTATTGATACAGTCAGTAGATGGAAAAAGTTTTTGGAACTTAAAAACAGGAGAAATGTTCTTAAATAAAGGGTTAATAAGTGGTAATGGCTCTAGTTGGAATCTTGATACTGGTGAATTTAAAACTCATGGAAATAACGGAAAAATAGATTTAGATATATTGATTTCGCAAGGTCAAATAACTTCTAATACTTGGATGGATATTTTAACAAAAGATGGATTGTCTATAGGTAAAAGTGATAGTACTTCTTTTATTATTTTTTTACAAGATGTAATTGCACTTAACGCTACTAATATAAATTTTGGTGGAGATGCTTCTCTTGTTAATGCTATAGTTTCTGGTAATATTGCAGTTAATGGGAACCTATCAGTTAATGGGAATAAAAATTGTTTACAGAAAACTGAAAATTTCGGACAAGTACCTTTTTACGCAAATGAAGATGTAAATTCACTTTTGACATATACTTCTATAGAGAATATATATACAACAGAATTACAATCTGATGGAACATATACATGCAAAATTGATATTCAAAATGTAATACAAGAATGTATAAATACAAAATTAGAATATAATGTTTGGATTACGAAGTTAGGTCGTGGAGATGTATGGGTAGAATCCACAGAACCTAGCTTTTTTATTATTCAATCAGATAAAGAAGTATCTTTTAAATATAAACTTGAGGGCAAACGTAAAAACTTTGAAGATATGACATTAGAAAGACACTTAAAATCTTTAGAAAGCGAGGTGACAGTATGATAGATGTACAAAGTTTCGACTTTTATCTTAATAAAAAAGTGACTGATGAACCTATTAGACTTAATCAATATGATAGAAAAGTACCTTTTAAATTTAATCTTTACCAGCCAGACGGTTCAGCCTATATAATAGGCAATGATATACCGAAGATTGAAATGGTTGTAGGTTCAACTATAATAATTATCTCGACTGGAATAACTATAAGCAGTAACTCAATAAGTTTTGTTATACCTAGAGAGGCAGCATTAAATAGTGAGACTGGTATATTTAACGTAATAGTTGAAAGTATTGATGGTACTGAACGAGTAGGCACATTTTGCAGAGATATTATTGTTGAATCAAATGCTATAGATGAAAATGCAGCATCTAGTGCATTAATAACAAGTGTAATAGAAGATTTACAATCAAATGTTACTACTGCAACTAAGGCTAAAAATGATTTAGATCAATCTATTGGTAATGGAATGTTAGCTAATTATGTTAAGATATCAGACTTAAGAGCTTTAGTAGTAGAAATAGAGCATCCTGTTGGCAGTATAAAACCTTTTGCAGATACTACAGACCCAAATATAAAATATCCAAATACAACATGGATACAAGTTGGTAAAGGACAGGTATTTGTAGGGGTAGGAACTGGAACTGATAAAAATACTCTTACAAAAGAATTTAAAGCTGGTGCGAATGTTGGAGAATATCAACATAAATTAACATATGATGAGTTGGGTATTGAAACGACAAAAACCGAAGCTGTTGGATATGGTCTACCAGTTGGAGGTGCTGGTTTTGGTGATCGTGTAATGGTTACAGCTAACAATGGAATTGCAGATGCACATAACATACTTCCCCCAACATTTGGTATATATATGTGGCAAAGAACTGCTTAGAAAGGAGTATAGCCAATGAGTAATATTACAACAAGTATCTTAACAACAGCAAAAGAACAATTAGATCAATCTATAAATCAAGCTAATCAAGTATATACACAACTAGATAATAAGAGTAAAGATATTAATGATAAAGTGTTTGGTAGAAAATTTAAGCCTAAGTTTACGCAGACTATTTATTGCATGAATTATTTAGATGATAACAATCAGTATAGAACTGTAAGTTATAATACAAACACTTTAGATTCAACATTAATTGCTTATAAAAATGCAGGAATTGAAGGGATAAGCATACCAATTCATATAGGTTATAGGTCAGATACAAATACATTATATTATCAAACAAATTTGACAACTATTGATTATGTAATATCAAAATGTAATCAATTAGGGATTCCTGTGTTTTTCATGAAGTTTCATGAAGGTTACACAATAGACAATGTATTTGCCATGGGTATAGATGCTTTCAAGACTAAATTTAAAGCTATGGTGCAAGAGGTATGTGATAGATATAAAAATAATGGAATTCAATATTTAGGGTTATTCAATGAATGGCAGAATTTCTATAAGGTTAATGGAGTTACTTACAATAGTGTTGTATATGATTTCGTTCCTTTTGTATTAGAATGTTTTAATATAGCTAAAAATGACGGATTTAAAGTGAGCGTAAGTTGTGCTGGTGTCAGTGCAGATGGGTGGTCTAGCTGGATAATAGTAGATGATACAGTTAAAAATGCGTGCGATATCTTTATGGTGAATGGGTATCCGCCTATAGGAAATAAAGGGCAATATACTACAATGCAAGATTGTCTTGATGGTTGGAATAATTATGGATTACATAATGTTATTAGACAGATAAGACAACAATATGGTGGCAAACCAGTAATCATGAGTGAAACAGGGATAATGGACTATTGGTACAACTTTTTTGTTCCTGGAGATAGTTCATTAAGGTATGGAATATTATCGAATGGAGAAACAGGATATAGGTATTTGTATGGACTGTTTGAGAGCTTAAAACAATATGATACCGACACTTTACTTGCAGTTAACTGGTGGTATGATTCAACATTTACAACCTACACAGATAAAATGAAACCTCTAATTAGCTCATATTTGAAAGGGGGAATAAACTAATGCACATTAAAAAAGAAGGAGATTTTCAGACAGAGTATGTTACAAGTTCTGTACCGACCAATGTAGCAAAAATTATGAGTTTCAATAAAACACTCCCCAATTCGAACAATGTATCAAGTCAATTTAATAGAATTCAATTTAGAGTGATGCATGGGTTAGGCACTAACATGATAGTAAAAGAGTACTTCATTTATGCAGATGTGAACGGAATAACTTTTGTAGATTTAACACCGTTAGAAAGTAGCAAAATTGAGGTATTTATTGCAGCTACTGGAACGAATGAATATGGAGTATTTTTTAAAGCAGGGTTAACCTATGCTAAGACACACATACAAATAACTCATGCATTAGTTGAAAGCTTTTTTACTTTTTATGATTACGCAAAATTTGATACAAACCCTTCAACTTTAACTAAAATATCAGCCATGAATAACTCAGCAGATAGTATAGCATTAGCGAAAACAGACTTAGCTTTCACGTATTCAAGTAACTGGGTTGATTTCGATTCAACTCAATTCAAGAATAAGACGGGATTAAGTGCTATTGGGAAACAGGTGCAATTAACATGTCATGCTAAAAGTGGTACTATAACCGACAATACAGTATTGTTACAGATAACAGATCCGAAGTATTATCCGACTAAAAATATATTTGGATATATAGTTAACTATACCGGATCGACATGTGTTACTAATGGTAGTTATTTAATTAATACATCGGGATCTGTAATGTTGTTTGGTGTTACAAGTAATTCTAGAGTTAGTTTTAATGAGTCTTGGTTTACTGCATAATATAAATAAGAAAGGGATGATATAAATGGTAGTTATCACACCAAATCCAAAAAATAGCAATATTGACGTATTCTTAGATAATATATGTCAATATATGCCCGATACGAAAAAATTAGCAGGTCTCAGTTCAGCTACAAAACCGACAACAGTTTCAGCAGGGAGTACATTTTATGAGACAGATACGAAAAATAGGTATATTTTCGATGGTGTTAGTTGGTATTTAGAACAAACATTAACAACTGTACCAGCATACTCAGCAAAGACGACAATAACTAGGGGATCGACTGTAACTACATATTCAGCTGGACAAATAATATTGGGGAATGGAGCTAGTTCTCTACCTAGTATAGATATATCGGCAGCAACTGGATTAAACTTAGCAAATAGGAAAATAGCAATAACTGGAGCATTCTTAGTTAGTAATAATGGAGCTAATACACCTTTTAATGGATATGTTGATATCTTTAATGTAAATAATCCCGCTGTTGATACAGCTTTAGCAGATTACTCGGTATTTAACCCTAATGTTAATACTTTAGGAACAAATTTTGTAGCTACACTTGACGGAATGAATACTAGTAGAAAGTATGGTACAACTTCAAATATTACTATGCAAACTGAAGTACTAAGGAAATGTCAGTTAGATTCGAATGGCAAACTATATTTTGCTCTTATAAATAGCAGTGCATATACTCCTATAAATGGTGAAACATTAACGTTAATACTAAAATTCTACTTACTAAATTAGGGGTGGTAATATGAGTTTATTACTTTTAGGTAATAAGAAAAATAAGGACATAGTTAAAAATGGTCTTGTTATGTATTTGAACGGTGTTGATTTTAGGAATTCTCCACCGTCCACTTATATTTATGATAACTGCAACACTATAAGATACAACTATACTAATATGTTTTCTAATGGCAATTTTGCTTTAGACTCTGACTCTGACGGAATAGCGGACGGATTTTCAGTGTATAACTCAAATATGATAGGGAAGTTAGTATATAATAATGAACAAGTGTATACACCAACTGCCCAATGGGGTGGTATACAAACAAAATATCAAGCAACTAATGGTGATATTATATATGTTGGGGCTAAAATACGTACCGATAATGACGTTAATAAAAGTATGCAATTTGCTATAAATCGGGCGCCTTGGTCTGGGGCTAATGTATCTCTAAACAAAAATTATAGTTTATTTTCGTTCACGTATACTAGTACAGGATTAAATGACTCAATTGTTTTTCAAGACCAAGCTACAAGTGGGTGGGTAAAGACTTATATAAAAGAGTTTTGCATATACAATCTTACTCAAATTTTTGGTGCTGGAAATGAACCTAATGTGTCTTGGTGCGACGCAAATTTAGGTTTTATAGTATCTAGTAGTAGCGTGTATAAGGGAAACATAATGACTTCAGTTGGATTTGCATACAATACGTCAAGTGGTTCTGATAATAATAAGGGTATTAAACTAGACGGTGTTGACGATTATTTTCAAATACCTTCTAACTTTTTAGGTACTTCGATTACAAATATTACTTTGGAAGCTAAAATTAAAATGAGTAGTTTTAATGCAAGTACGTCTATGGGTATTATAGACAACTGGACTTATCCAAGTAGTGGATTTTGTCTTAGATATTATCAAGGACAGATTCATTTCGTAATTACAAATGGTTCTACTTATATTGCTTGTTCCCTAGCTATTTCAAATGACTATAATGTAGCCCATATAGTTGGCACTTATGATGGAAGTGTTATTCGAATATATAAGAACGGAACATTAATTGTTACAAATACATATGTAGGCGCTGTAATACCCGTAAATCCTCAAATTAGAGTAGGTAAGTGTAATACAAATGTAGGATATACAAATGGTACTGTATATTGTACTAGAATTTATAATAGGGCTTTAAATAGTTCTGAAGTAATACAAAATTATAAAGCAAGTAAGTAGGAGGCAAACTATGAATTTCTGTATAGCAAGTGTAGAGTATTTTAATAATTTTGGATTTGATACAACAGATTGGAGAAAGTCAACTGACGGAACAAAAGCAATAGTACATGACAGATTCATACACATATTGATTCCCAATTATTTAGAAGACTCAAATATACAAACTTACCTATATCCTTCAGCGGAATTAGATTCAATTCTAAATAGTGAGGAATGGGTTTAGAGATATGAATAATTTAAGAGATTAGCAATAGCTAGTCTCTTTTAATTTTACAAGAAAGAAGGTGCAATATGAATGAAATATCAACAATAATAGGAATTGCATTTGGAATTACTGGTGGATTGATAGGGATTGCTAGTTATTTCAAAAGTAATAAAAAAGAAGTAAAGCAAGAAGTATCTGAGGATACCTATACAAAAGCAAAACTAGAATACATCTGCAAGGGTGTTGATGATATAAGACTAGACATAAAAGACCATGCAAGACAACTAGCAAGTGTAACAGAAAATCTAATAAGAGTTGAGGAAAGTGTCAAATCAGCTCATAAAAGAATAGATGGTATAGAAAGAAAGGAAGAGATGTAAATGAATAATTTTATAAACATATCAATATTAGTAACAGTAATAACCTTTGTATTGGGGTATTTATACTTCATATTACCCTATCTAAAGAAAAAGGGTGTAAATGTAGCTAAGATTTTAAATGAGGTTCAAACAGGATTACAAGAGGTTAAGACAGGCTTGGAAGTAGTCAAGAGCTTTGAACCTAATATACCTCAAGTTGATGTATTACTTGCAGTTGAAAAATATGCTGAAATTGGTGTTAAAAAAGCACAACAATTATACATATCTAGTCAATTAGGGGCAGCTGAAAGAAAAGAATCAGCTAAGAATACTATCATTAATAGTCTAAAGGAACTTAATATACCTATAACAGATAGTCTATCAGCATTGATTGATGATATTGTCGAATCTAAAGTATTCGATTTAAAGGAAGATAATGAAAAGAAAGTTGCTAGTCAAAACATAGTAGTCAAACAAACAACACAGCTACAATCCCAAGTATCAGAATTGACTAGTACTAATCTTCAACTCAATCAACAAATTGAAAATTTACAAAGCAAATTAGGACAAGTTCAAAGTGTAGTCCAAGGGTAGTTGAAAGGCTACTTTTTATTTTTATATGAAAGAAGGAATTAAAATGAAAAATACAGTAACTCAAGAACAAATCGATAATCTATTAGAATCAGCAGATATTGATGTTAGAACAATATTTAACAAATGCACAATCGTAACAGTTAAACTAGCAAATGGTTTTGTATTGACTGAAAGTTTAGCGTGTGTTGATGTTGCTAATTATGATGAAAAATTAGGCAAAGAAATTTGTTTAGAAAGAATAAAAAATAAGTTATGGGAACTTGAAGGATATAGACTTCAATGTGAATTAGGAAAGCTTTAGAGAAATCTAAGGCTTTTATTTTTATTTTAAAAGGAGCGTGTAAGAATTGAAAAGATTAGTAAGTTTAATATTAATATTATTTGTATTGGCAACTCCAACAGTGGGTTACGCATCTATAGAGAGTGGAAATGGTATAGATGTATCAAATTATCAGACCATTACAGACTATCAAGCTATTAAAGATAGTGGCATAAAATACGCTTATGTCAAGACTACAGAGGGGACAAATTACACTGATAGAGGATATTTAGATAAGTATAGTAATTTTCAGAGTGTAGGCATAAAGGTTGGGTTTTATCATTTCATGTCAGAGTGGACAGATCCAAGCGACCAAGCAGAATATTTTTATAATTCCATTAAAGGTTGCAATTATGATTTAATTCCTTGCCTTGACATTGAAACTAATCAGAGGTGCTTTAGTTCAGAGCAGTTAAGTCAAAGAGTAATTCAATTTTGTGATAAGTTTAAGGAGTTAAGCGGCAGAGATATTATTATTTATTCCGGATCATATTTCAGCCGAACTTATTTTACTCAGCAACTCATTAATAAATACCAACTTTGGATAGCCCATTACTATGTTGATACTCCTACGGTAGCTGCTGGAACTAATTTAGTAGGGCATCAGTTTAGTGAAAATTACTTAGTGAGTGGAGTAGGTTATGTCGATGCAGATATTTTCACAAACGCTATAGAACTTAATACAAGCGTTTCTGATGTACTTAATTCTAATACTACAAATTATTCAACTGTAGTTAGTTTTGACCAGTACAAGCAGTACAGAGAGTATGTAGGTTCAAGATGTAAGGAATTACAAACATTACTTAACCAGTACGGGTATTCACTGGTAGTTGATGGTGATTATGGAGCTTGCACTCATAAGGCACTTGGAGATTTTCAAGGCAAGTATTTGAGCTATGTGGATTATATGGCTGGAGAACAAACATTTAATGCACTTTATAATAATTTAGAAAGTAATTGGACTAAGAAAGTACAAGCTTTTATAGGTGCAACGCAGGACGGTGTTGTAGGAAGTGAAACATTATCAAAAGTACCTACGCTTAGATATGGTTCAAACGGAGAATTAGTTAAGTTACTCCAGGAGCGACTAAAACAATATGGTTTCTATAGTGGCAAGATTGACGGAGACTTTGGAAGTTTAACTGCTAAAGCATTAAAAGCATATCAAGTCAATAGAGGACTTGTAGCAGACGGAGTTTGTGGAAAAATAAGTTGGAGACAGTTAATGCTATAAGTAAGATAGAGGCTAGTAGGTAGATTAATTTCTACTTGCTAGCCTTATTTTTTATGGGCAAATTGAAGAATTTATATGTATGATAATCTAATACATTAATATTGTGTACATATAAATTATTTTTATGCTTAAAAAAGGCAACCAACACAAAGTCAGTCACCTTGGAGTTAAAATGATATTTTAATTATTGCCACCTATATTATATTTTATACTACTCTTTTTTAAGAGCTACCAATATTTTATACATATCGTTTATATCTTCAATACTTAATTCTTCAAAATCATCTAGTTTATTTTTTATATCTTCAACAACATGATCTTTATAACTAGTACATTTTTTATTAAGAAAGAATGTAGCAATAGTTCCTGTAAGCATACTTACAAAACCTATTCCAATCAACATTAATAAACTAGCGAGTATCCTTCCGAGCTGAGTATGAGGAGAAATATCACCATAGCCAACAGTTGTTATAGTAACAAAACTCCACCAAATAGCATTACTATATGATATGCCTTCAACATAATGCATCCCTATAGTGCTAATTATTAATGTACTAATTGTTATGTAAATCATGTAATGGAAGTTATTTGTTTTAATAAATTTATCTATATGGTGTTTAAATTTAAATAATAATGTAGCAACTCTAAACAATTTTATAGCTTTAAATAATTTAGTAAATCTTAACAATTTAGTAATTCTTAATGCTTTGGCACCTTGAAAAGCTGAATTAAAAGGGATAATTGAAATTAAATCTATAATGTTACTTTTGAAGAACTGTGCTTTATTCTCGGCAATATAGAATCTTATTAAGTAATCAAATATAAATATAACTAATATAATGTTATCAATTATATTAAAAATGCTTAAAACACCTTTAGCTAAAGAGTTTGATAAATCTATGATTAATATAATAACTACTATAACCGATAAAATAGCCATAAGCACTTCATATAATATTTTAAGCTTTTGTTTATTAATATTATTCATTTAAAAACCTCCCAAAATTATTATTTATTACATATTTTACTACAAAAAGTAGGATTTAACCATAAAAATCAAGACTAGGATTGATTCCTAGTCTTTTTTATAGCCTCATGCAGCAATGTAGATTTTTCTTTTTCGGTAATTTCAGATCCAAAATAAACTACTAGTAGATTTCCATATCTAACAAATAGATACTTTATGGTTGGTAGTGTTTTGAATATTAATTTTAATCCTTTGTATTTCATATGGGGTCCTCCTTAATGTGTGACAAAATGAATATTTTACATCTCTATTTTCTACTATTCGTCAACTTGCTACAATTTTCCTTCTTTTCAAAGTAAAAATTTGTTATTATTAGCATGAGGTGTTTAATAATATGCTTAGTGAACGTTTAAAACTGCTTAGAAAAGAGAATAATATAAAGCAAGAGGATGTTGCAGATAGTTTAAAAATAAGTAGACAAGCATATGCAAACTACGAAGTTGGAAGACGAGAACCTAATATTCAAATACTTATAAATATAGCAGACTATTATAATGTAAGTCTTGATTATTTGTGTGGAGTTACTGAGATTAGAACTAATTTTCATAAGGATGAAAAGTTAAGCAGGTATATAAATGCAACAGTGATTGCATTGGATGAATATATAAAAGATAAGAAATAAGAAGAGGACTAGGTTTAACGTCTAGTTCTCTTCTTTAATTTTAATGATAATGTATTTACATTTAGGTCAATGTTACTTCTGTTCCTATTACCTAAATGCAAGTTGTACGAGGGACGCTCCCTACTAGAACCAACTAATATTATATCGATTATCCTAGTATCGCAATTCCATGTAATAAACTTAACTACGCTTTGGATCAGTCTTTTTTTATCTTCTAAAGTTTCAGCAAATTTGTAAAACTTCTTAAAGTTATCAAAACGAGAAATGATATCGTCTACTGATTCGTTTGAAAATGTAAGTTGATCATTCTTAAGTTCCAATGCTTTTATTTCAGCTAGTATATTTGAATTTGTATTTTTTAAAGCTTTAATTTCATCTTTAATTAGTGTCATTAATTCTTCATCTTCATCAACAAAAGCGAACTTTTTTAATAGTTTACTAATAGTTTTCTCATTTTCTTGAATAGCATCTTTATGATTTTTAATTAATTGTTCGTTAGATAACTTAGCAAATTTATTTTTATTATTTTCTTCTAAGTTAGAAATAATTTTCTCGTTTTCAGTGTTAAGAAGTTCATTTACAACATACTCTTCTGCTTCAAATGCATCAAGACCTGTATTATCACATCGTGATGAGTTTCTGCTTTTAAGATTGCAAGTATAGTATCTATATTTAACCACTTCACCATTAGTCAATTTATTACTTTGTTGTCTTGGAGCCATTCCGCTACTGCATTTATCACATACAACTAACCCTGATAAAATATCCTCTTGACCGGTACCTCGTCTATTAGCTTTACTATTAGAATTTATTTCTTTAGATATGTTTTGGGATTTAATCCATACGTCGCTACTTATTACACCTTCGTGTTCTCCAATAGATACAATCCAATCTTTAATATCAGAAAAGGTGCCATTTTCTTTTCTTCGATTATATCCCATTAATCCATTTTTACCATTAAACTCATTAGAGATATATGTTTCAGCTCCTATATCCTTGAAGTATTTTATAATTATATCATCTGCTATTACATAAGTTGGATTATTAATTAATTGCTTTACTAGCTGTCTAGAGAATACTTGACCAGTTCTACTAAACATTCCATTATTCTCAAGAATTCTACTTACTTTTTGAAAACTCTTATATTCCATGAATAAATTAAATACAATTTTAACTATATCTATCTCTTCTGAATATTGTTCCAATATGTGTTTCTTTCTATTTTTTCCTTTCCCATCTGTATTTTCCACTTCAATTGACCTATAACCTAAAGGTGCTGGGCCACCTAACCACCTGCCGGTTTTCGACAACTCCCTAAGGTTATCTTTTATACGTTCAGCAGTAGTTTCGCGCTCTAACTGCGCAAAGGTAGCCGATACATTCATCATAGCTCTACCCATTGCAGTAGTAGTATCAAATTGCTCTTTAATGCTTATAAATTCAACACCATATTTCTTAAATAATTCTAAATGTGAAGAGTAGTCAGCAACATTTCTAAAAGCTCTATCTAATCTATAACACATAAAATGAGTGTATTTTTTATCTTTAATATCTTTCAAAAGCTTTTGAAAGTTAGGCCTTTTTGTATCTTTACCACTAAAACCTTCATCTTCAAATATTTCATATGAATCTATACCAAGTCTAGTTTTTGCATAATCAATGCACATATTTATCTGATTTTCAATAGATTCTCCTTCTTCTTTGAACTTTGATTTACGAGAATATATAGCAACTTTCATAATAACCTCCTAGAATTTATATATGTAAAACTAATATAGAATTTTCAAATTATCTTCTAATATGTTTTGAAGTTCATAGTTACTCATATCTTCAAGACCTAAATTGAAAGCACTCTTATCGAATAGCAGAGAAACTGCAAATAGATTAGCTTCATACTCTTTATATATATCATTATCACCAAATCCATTATAGTAATTATCTTTATGTAGGATAGCATGCCCAAGTTCATGAGCGCATAATATTTTTTGCGACTTATAAGAGAAACGCCTATTTATTGTTATTATTGGATATCCATTCACATTTGTTGTATATGCAGGATATATATTTGGGTTTAAATCAGTTTTCAATACTATAATATCAACCAGTGAACAAAGATAAAAAGGATCATTTCCATAGTTGCTTTTAATACTATGTGCTAATTCTATAATCTCACAAACCCCCATTTGTTATCCTCCTAGTATTATTATCTGTTTTTATATTTATATTTATAACTTAATGCTTCAAATTGTTTTAACAGATCATTGGCAAGTTCAATTATATCTTCATCTGTTAAGTTATCAGCGTTTAAACCTCCAAATCCCATGATTGCAGGTTGTTTTAAAATAAATTTCATAGCAGCTTCTGCAGTTTTAAATTCTAATAGTTGGTTAGATTCATGATTTTCGAGAGTTTCGATAGTTGAATCAAAATAGTCAGTTTCATTTTCGAAAAAATCTTTTACGTCACAATTTAAAACATTAGCGATTTTAGTCAATTTTTCTATGCTTGGATTTTTAGATTTATTATTTTCTAAATCGCTTAAATAACCTAGAGATATGCCTGTAGTCTTTGAAAGTGTATTAATACTTATTTTTTTTGATTTTCTTATTTCTCTGATTTTATCCCCTAACATATTAAATCTCCTTTATTGTTCTGTATCATAGAACAATAATAACATTTAGTATATTCTATGTCAACGAAAATCAAAGCAAAATGGAGATATTCGCAGATAACGAATAATAACAAAGGATATTCGACAGAAAAGAACAGAAATGAATATTGTTCGATTATAACGAATGTGATACTATTCTTTTAGAACGAACATGGAGGTGTGAAAATTGAATAAAATTAAATTATTAAGAAATAAATTAGGAATGACAGTTAGAGATTTATCTGAAAAGTCGGGAGTAGCAATTAGTTATATATCAGTTCTTGAAAATGACCAAGATGGAACGTCTAATCCTACAAAAGATGTGATGCTTAAAATAGCAAAATCACTAAATAGCACTGTTCCTGATGTGTTTTTCTAACAAATAAGAGATAGCATTTCATAGGAACGTTACATCAGATGTTTCATACTTTATAGATGAAGGGGGAATAGATATGGGAAGAAAGAAAAATAGAGAACCAATAACCGTTAGAGTATTTTACCCTGAAACAGAAGAACTTATGGAAGAATTAAAAAATAATTTAGCAAAAGTAATGGTAGACATAGCAACAAAACAACTTGGTGAAGATGTTATGGCAAAAGTATTGGAACGTATGAAGGAAAAACGAGATGAGAATAGGTTGAGGCATAAAGCCTAAAATTTACTGAGTTAAGGAAATGTTTATAAACGTATGAATACATAATAAGAGATTGGAAATACTACAGTATACGAATTGTTTAATGAAAGGAGTACGTTATGTACACAATAACTGTAGAATTACCGGAAAATTATGAGATTTTAACTGCTAGAGCGTTTGGAACTGTGTTAGCAAAGGAACTCTCAACAACAGAATTAGAGTATCTAATAAAAAAGTTAGAAGAATCGGAAGAGGAATAGGCTGAAAAGCCATAAGAAATGTTGGACAAACTTAATCAAGGAGGAATGCAATGAGCGATAAAAAAGGAACTGCTCAAGAAGTACCAGTTCAAGAGCAGCGTTATAATTTCTCCAATATAACAGGAGAAAAACTGAATGAAACATGCCCACATTGTTGGATCAAGAACAAAGAATATTCATGCGGAATGTCAAAATGCCCCGGATATAAGTTACATATCATAGAGGCTAAGAAGGAAAAATAATTTTTTTAGCAGCTTCAGATGCAATATCTACTAATATATCTCTAATAGCAGATGAAACAACTGAGCTCGTTTTAGTTAATGCTAATTTTAATTTAGTAGCAACTAATTTTGTTTTTGGAGTATCTGATAATAAACTGCTTAAGTCACTTTGCAGAGATATTAATTCTTGATCAGATAAGCTAGATTCTAATAAAAGTAATTCAGCTATTGAACTCAAAGCTTCTCTAGTCCAAGGATAAGATTCTCCACAATTATAACAATACGAGGGAGCTTTTTGCATAGTTGAACCCAAATAACATATACCTGACACTTCGTAATCCCCTCGAATATTTGAATGACAATTTGGGCATTGAGTTATAGTTTCAGAACCACATTCATCACAAAATTTTTGAGATAATGCCGGGCTAGAGTCATAAGAATCAGTTATTATATGACCATTTAGGCAGATTTGAGCAGTATGATAATAAGACACAAAATCACCCTCTTTCAACAATATATTACCATATTGGGGGATAAAAGAGAAAGGAGGAATGTAAATTGAAAATAGTAGAGACTGTTAAAGGGCACTTACATCATGCGATTGATTCGTATGGAATTGGAGATTCAAGAGTATTAACGGAAAGCCAAAAGGCAGATGATCCTATTGCATTAGAACAAGCAAGAAGATATGAAGAGTACAAAAAGAAACACATAAAAGAACTAACTATAGAGGAAGTCAGACAAAGCGTATTAGGCCCAAATGAAAAAGAATTAAGACTAATATTTCAATTGTATGGGATGAAACATAAGTATGAGGGTTCATTCGCAAGTATTATATCTAATTTAGTAGAGTTCCATAGTGGACAAATAGCAGCAATATTACTGCTAGGGAAATGGAGTGTAATAGAAGATGATATTTAAGTTAATAGGTACTTTATGCATAACTGCAGGATTAATAATATTATACATTTCGATATTTTCAGATTTTTATAAACATGAGGAAATAAATATCGGATATGAAGGTGATTCACACCAGGAAGGATACAAATATGACTAGAAAGAAGGTTATTGAACAACTTGAAAGCTTAAAATCTCATTCTGAAAGCTTTACATTTAATGATAGTGATGAAATTTGGAAGAATGACATTATAGCTTTAGATTATGCAATTAGATGTGTAAAAGCTAATAAAAGAGCATTAGAAAGTCGATATGCAACAGCGTGGTGGACAAGTATCTTTTGGATAGCGTTGATATGGGCAGTGGGATTATGGAGATAAAAAAGAAAAAAGGTTGTCCAAGCCTGCCAGCAAAGGAACAACCAAACATAAACATCTAAGAGCATTATAACATTAAAAAAGTTAAAAAGGAAGGTGATAGAGTGAAAAGACATTCAGACATTCCTACAGCAGAGCTAATAGAAGAATTAAGATTACGTTCAGGAATTAAAGACATGGTAATTAATAGTAAAGAAATGTACAGAATAGACGCTATGGGAAAAAATGGAGAAAAGCACAGATTTGTAAATGTAGACAAGCCGACAGTTATTATAATTGCACCTAAAATTGAATAAAAAAAGAAAACATATTGTTGCTCACTGGGAATGATTCAAACAATATGTTTTAACTAAAACCTCTATATTTATTTTACCAAAAATATGGCATAAAGTCAAGAAAATACGTAGATACATGAGGTTTTGGAGAACTGGTAATAGGTATTATCTTAACAACTATCTATAACTTTATTTACTACTAAGGAGGAATAGATAAATGCCATATAGAGAAAAGAGAATATATTCAGGGAAGTATTTAGAAGTAGAAATATATTCCATAACTAAAAAAGAAAGAAATATGAAAAGGAAGAAGAAGGAAAGAGAAAGTTTAGTTAAACAGAAGAATCTGAATGATAAAAATGCAAAGAAACATTTGATTAGATTAATAAATACAAATTTTAGTGATAAAGATTTAGCAGTCCACTTAACATATGATAATAAGAATTTACCAAGCAGTGAAGAAGAAGCAAGAAAAGATGTAGGTAACTTTCTCAGAAGATTAAAAGGGTATAGAAAGAGAAGAGGACTTCCTGAATTAAAATACATAGCAGTAATTGAGTATAAGGACCAGGAGGAGGGAAAGACAATTAGGATTCATCATCACATCATCATGGATGGGGTACTGGATAGAGATACAGTTGAAAGTATTTGGAAAAAAGGGAGAGCAAATGCAGATAGATTAAAAGCAGATGAATTTGGGTATGAAGCTATAGCAAGATACATTACGAAGGATCCTAAAGGTAAGAAGAGGTGGACACAATCAAAAAATCTTAAGCAGCCAGTTATAAAGATAAATGATCATAAATACTCAAGAAGAAAAGTATATGAATTATTTAAAGAAAAAGGGAATGCTAGAGAATTTGAAGATTTATATCCAGGTTATATATACACACATAGCGAGACACCAATAAATGATATTACTGGAACTGCAGTTTACATAAAAATGCGGAAATTAGAATAAAGGAGGATTTAAAAGTATGAGTTGTTATATTTGCGAAATAGCAGATGATACTCAAGACCATCACATTATTTTAAGAAAAGAGTGCAAGCCCTTAGAAAATTGTGAAATGAATAAAGTAAGAGTTTGTACGAGATGTCATGATTATATTCATAAGCACCCAATGGGACATATAGAACTAAAAAGGCTAAAAATGGAGTTTCAAAATAAGCTAGAAATTTTCTTCAATAAAGAATATTTCTCTAGGGAGGAAATTAAAGAAATACTGGAAATAAAGGACAAGCCGGTTGATAGATTATTAAAAACTTTAGTCAAGCAAAAGGGCCTATATGAAAGAGAAGATGTGATTCGTGCGTGCATGGGCGGAAAGATACTTATATGAATTACGAAGAAATGTATCAAGAAGACGTTAAGTTATATGTGAATATAAAGAAGAGGTTTGAAGTTCTTCAGGAAACAGATATCGCAGGAGCATTTCAACTCATGAAAGATGCATATGTTGTCGCTGAAAGATGGGCGAAGATTAAATACGATATAAAAAAGGACTTAAAGCGTGGAGAAGGTGCAGCATTTAAAGAAAGATTAGATGATATGTGCAAGTATCTAAAAGAGATAGCAACTACAAGTAGAATGATTTGGAACAATGGGAATAAAGACCTAAGGAATGGAGTGTATTAATGAAAATCACACTAAAATACAGCAAATCAGAAATTAACAAGGAAGAGGAGTTTGATTCATATTCAAAGTTGGGGAAATGGATCACAGAGAATTGTCACAAACTCAACATAATATCAATAAAAATTAAGGGGAGTTAGGTATGGGGAAATTAAAAAAACTTAGAATGAAACATATGCTTTTACTAGAGAAATACGGATATGATATTTTTGATTTTATTTATGTGAAACATGATAGTGAAAGCTACACATTTCAGCAAAAAAGTACTGGGAAAGAGATTACTTTGAGATATTAGAAAATTCCAAGCGTTTGGAGATTTAGGAGGATTAGAAGATGATAGAAGAGGCAAAGAAAAAGATTAAGGATGAAATGGAGAAAAGCAAAGATAATTTTACAAAAGATATAGGTAATTATTTATTACAACAGATAGAAATAAATACAAAAGCAGCTGAAAAAATTGTAACTGGAGATAAGACAATTCAAGGGGCAATAGAAAAAATGACTAAAATAGCAGAAAAAAGAGTTGTAAGAAAAGGAAACATGGCAGTTGTAAGAATGACACCTGAAGAGGGATTTGAGATTGTTGCAAAATACTATGGGTTTGAGGGAGTACAAACAGAAATTAAAGTTGAAGAGGTTATTGCTCCAATAGTTAAAGAAGTTCCTGTAACAGAAGCACCTAAAAAGGAAAAGGCTAAATTTGAAGTTAATATAGAAGATTTATTAGGGTGAGGTGATATATATGTTTTGTGAAGTATATAGGAGTGAATC
>JAUZPI010000062.1 GCA_030706015.1 Bacillota bacterium | reverse complement strand
CCCCTGAAAGAACATCAGGTTGATAGGTCAGAGGTGTAAGCGCAGTAATGTGTTAAGCTGACTGATACTAATAGGTCGAGGGCTTGATCTAAAAATATTACTCTCTATGCAATTTTCAGGGAACAAAACCTGTATAATGATCCGCGATAGCTCAATGGTGGAGCACTCGGCTGTTAACCGATAGGTTGAAGGTTCGAATCCTTTTCGCGGAGCCATTTTTATTTTTTGGATAAATTGAATGAATTGTAAGCATACATTTTTTATGTATGCTTTTTTTGTACACAAATATTCTCTCCCAATCTCAGATTGGGCATCCATTCGCTAACTAATGTGGGGAATACAGTACCTAGAAGTACTGCGTATATACAGAGATATCAGTACACAAATTAACCCTCTCGATCTCAGATTGAGCTTTCATTCATTACCATATGCAAGGAATTTTTTTTGATTTTCCGTGGGATTAGAAAAATATCTCCGTCTAAATATATATAAAACAAAAATATTGGAGGTTTAGGTATGAGAAAAGTTGGTACAATTACTTCTGCTTTAGGGTTAATTTTGTATGGCATATGGATGATTATAAAGCAAATGACCCCAACCCTAGGAACAGAAGTTTTAAAGTTTTGGCCTGTTATATTTATAATCCTAGGGCTAGAAATAATAGCAGTTTACTCGAAAAGAAACTTAGAAAAAAGACCAGGATTTAATGCGGCAGTAATATTTGTTATAATTTTATTCCTACTAACTAATGTTTTTTACGTAGTCAGGGATGGAGTTAGAGATAAACTCAACATTGGGGATATATCCTGGAATGAGCCTAGTTGGAGCACAAAGAAGCTAGAAGTTGAAAAAAGTATTAATTTTAATGGAAAGAACTTTATATTTAAAACAAACAATGGTGACATTAAAATTCTAAAATCTGATAGTAAGGATATAAAACTTCAATTAGATATCTACGTAAGAGAGGGGAGCAATATAAATAGCTATGATATAAAAGAAAATAACGATAATGATAATTGCAGGATATCTATAGACGATGGGGATGTAAGAAGAGTTTCAGGAACTATTTATATTCCAGATGGATTAAATGTTTCTATAGATAACAATAATTTGAATATAACCTCTCAAGATAACTTGGCTAATACTACTTTTAATATCAATTCAAATAATGGGAAAATCGATATTAGCAATATTGCTGAACTAAAGGCAGAAGTTGATAACGGGGAGGTAAATGTTAAAGATGTAAAAACTATAGGTTTAAAATCTCATAATGGAGCAATACGTATTAATGGAGCCTGTGAAAATATAGATATTGATGCAAATAATTCAGGCATAAAAATTAATAATATATTATGTAGAAATGTGAATATTAGCACTAATAATGGAGCAATAGATCTTATAACTCAAGATAATAATATAGATGTGAAATTAAGTACTGATGCTGGTATAATGAAAATAAATAGTGATGAGAAAAATCGTGGTGAATTAAATAAGATAATAGGCAATGGTGAAGGAAAAGTAAAAATAAAGACCAATCTAGGTGCAATTAAGGTAAGTAGTCAGGAGTGATAAGCTTGAACTTAGACGATACCAGTGATATTAATGTAATCGAAAAAATTAGGAATGGTGATAAGGAAGCCTTTATTGACCTAGTAGATAAATACAAGAGAAAGGTTGTTTCATTATGCTACTCTTATGCAGAGGATTATCATGAAGCTGAGGATATATCTCAAGAGGTATTTTTATCTTTTTTCAGGAGCATAGACAGCTTTAGAGGTGATTGCTCAATATCAACATATATATATAAGATTGCCGTTTCAAGGTGCTTAGATTTTAAAAGAAAGAAGAATATAAAAGGTTTCCTAACAGGACTCTTTAACACTAGGATTGAAGAACAGGAAGACTTTGAAGAGAAGAATTATATTCGCCAGTGTATAAATTTACTTCCGAAAGATTTAAAGACACCAATAGTTTTATTTTATTATATTGGGTTAAGTCATAAAGAAATTGGAGATATCCTTAATGTTTCTGCCAAAACTGTGGAAGGAAGAATATATAGAGCAAAGAATAAACTTAAAGCTGAATTTGAAAAGGAGGGATATGAAGTATGCAAAAGGAATGGGATTATATAGACGATCTAATTAAAAATTCTATGGATGAAGTGAAAATATCCCAAAGTTATGATGAAATTCTTATGCAAAAAGTTATGAGTATAAGTCATGATGGTTTAAAAGGTAATGAAAGATCTATTCTTTGTTCAATTTTTGATAAAAAACGTACGGCTATTAGCTTAATATTAAGTGGAATATTAATATTAATTGTTAGTACGACAAGTCTTCAGTACAAGGTAATGGATGTTAATAGAAAACTGAGAAATGAAGCCTTAATGATTCAGTATGAATATAATTATAAATTTGATTTTAATAAAAATATATTTGGAGCGTGGTAAATATGGAGAAGAGAAGTGGATTTTTAACATTTTTAACTGCATTAATCCCAGGGGTTGGGTACATGTATTTTGGTCTTTTGAGAAAAGGTATAGAAACCTTATTATTATTTTTATTAATACCAACTTTGTTTGACGCTATAGGTTTAGGATTTTTATCCTACGTGGTGGCTGTTCCAATTTGGTTTTATAGCTTTTTTGATACCTACCATATAGCACATAAGGTTGATAGAGGAGAGAAGTTACAGGATGGTAGCATATTTAATAAAGAAGCTTTCTCTGGAGAAGCTTTCACATTTGGCGAAGATATAAAAAATAGAAATTGGATATTTGTAGCTTGGGCATTAATTATAATAGGTATTCTTGCAATTCTTAATAAAATGTTTATGTATATAGGCATATTTAGTATAGCAAGACAATACTTTGTTCCAGTAATTTTCATAGTATTAGGCGTATATTTACTTACAAGAAAAAAATAATATAAAAAAGTCAGTCATTATAAAATTTTTATAATGGCTGACTTTTTTATAACTTTTAAATAATTAATTTTTAACTATTTTATTTCCATCGCTGAATAATACTATATCTCCAGATAAATCAGTTCTATATATTGTACAGTTGATTTTATTTAGCTTGTCTAGTGTTGTTTTATGTGGATGGCCATAATCATTTCCCTTACCACAGCTTATAACTGCTATCTTAGGATGTGCTTCTGTTAAGAATGAAGGACTTGTAGCAGTTTTACTGCCATGATGGCCAACCTTTAGAACATCACAGCTTAGATCATAACCTGCCTCCAGCATTTCTTTTTCACTTTCTTGCTCAGCATCTCCCATAAATAAAAATTTAGTGTTTCCAAATGAAATCTTTACAACTACTGAGTAATTATTAAGGTTATCATATTTAGTGCTATTAGGAGCTAAAATATCACACTGTACATGTTGTCCTAAGTTTAATTTCTCACCGGCCTTTGCAGAAATAATTTTTAGATTTTTGTTCTTCAAAGCTTTAATCATATCAGAAAATGTTTTGGTATTAGTGGTTACCTTAGGAGCGTAAAAGTTTTCCACATCAAAGTTGTTAATAACCTTGCTCATACCGCCTATATGATCCTCGTGAGGATGAGTTGTTATAACGTAATCTAATTTATTAACACCTGCTTTTTTTAAGTAGGATACTATTTTTTGTTGCGATTCTGTTGTACCTGCATCAATTAAAAGATTTTTGTTATTTATCTGTATAAGCTCACTATCTCCCTGACCAACATCAATATAGTGAACCACTAAATTGTCTGAACTATGTTTATTTGTACTAGCTTGTGTAGTATTAAATTTGCAGGAACTGGTTATAGCAACTATAATGGCTAAAATTAGTATGAAGGAAAGCTTATGTTTAATTAATTTCATTATTTCACTCCTTAAAATTTATTGTGTATAAATAGTTTATCATGTAATTTCAAGAGTACCTAGTGTTTTTATTTAAGTTATCTTTGTTTATATAGAGTGGTTTAGAAGATTTAATATAAATTTAACTAAAAAAGTGTAAACGAATTAGCAAGCTTACTTGTAATTGCACTGACTAGCTAGTATAATTATAGTGCAGTATTATTGGAAAGAGGTATTTTATATGAAGACAATCTTTATTTATGTATATTGCGGTATCTATTTATTTCTTACACTTTTTTTTAGGTTGAAACTTGCAATTTTAAGAAGAACTAAAAGTCAACAAGAGGTAGAGGATTACATTCATAAAAAAGTCTTTACCTGGTCAAATAAGGTAATGAGGGTAGTGGGAGTAAAAACAAATGTTATAGGCATGGAGAATCTGCCAAAAGGGGCATGTCTATTTGTTTCAAACCACCAGGGAAATTTTGATTTCTTCACACTATTAGCTAATATAGATAAACCGATGGGCTTTGTTGCAAAGAAAGAGATTGCAAAATTAAATATTACAGCTAGCTGGATGAGAGATATGCATTGTGTCTTTATTGACAGAGACAGCATTAGGGATTCTTTAAAAGCTATAAATGAAGCTGTAGAAAATTTAAAAAACGGATATTCTATGGTGATTTTTCCAGAGGGAACAAGAAGTAAAGGTCCTGGCATTGGAGAATTTAAAAAAGGAAGCATGAAGCTTGGTATAAAGGCTGATGTACCAGTAGTTCCTGTAGCTATTGAGGGGACTTATAAAGCCTTTGAAGCAAATAAGAATAAGTTTAAAAGTGCTGAGGTTACTCTTAGTATTTTAGAGCCTATTAATGTAGATTTACTAAGTAAGGAAGAAAAGGCTAATTTAGCAGAGATACTTCAAGAAAAAATTCATAATGAGTTATTAAGAATTCAAACCGAAAGAAAATAGTAAACTATAATATATACAGTTGATTTTTAGAAATGAAAAAGGGCTAATGTTGTTATATGTGTTTCAACATTAGCTCTTTTTATTTTAACGATAATTACTTATCCTTCAATCGTTAATACTATTGACTTAATCCTGCTCATAGCCTCTATACTATATCTAATCCCTTGTGTTCCAAGACCTGAGGATTTAAAGCCTGTAAAAGGAAAATGGTCAGGACCTCTTTCCGTTTTATTATTTATCTGGACGGTTCCCACCTCTAATTTTTTCGCAGTGTAGAAGGCTTTATTAATATTTGTAGTAAATACGGAAGATTGAAGACCATATTCTGATTGGTTAGCTATTTCAATAGCTTCATCAATATTTGACACACGTATTATTGGAAGAACAGGTCCAAAGGGCTCTTCCCAAGCAAGACGCATATCTAATGTCACGTTATCAATTAAAGTAGGATATAGTAAATTACCGTTTCTCTTATTACCAAGAATTAATTTAGCGTTTTTATCTAAGGCCTCCTGAATTAATCCTTCAACAAAATCTGCAGCCTTACTGTTAATCAAAGGAGTTATATCAACATCCTGGTGAGGCATACCAACCTTCAGCTTCTCGACTTTATCCTTCAGTTTCTCTACAAGCTCATCAGCAATGCTGTCTATTGCAATTACTCTTTTAACTGCTGTGCATCTTTGGCCGGAATAGCTATAAGCTCCTTGAACTATATTTTTAGCTGCTGCCTCTAAATCAGCATCTTCTAAAACTAAGGCAGCATCCTTGCCTCCAAGTTCCATAAGCATTGGAACCATACCAGCTATTTCAGCTATATGTTTTCCTACCTCAGTACTGCCAGTAAAATTAATAAAATTTATATCCTTATGTTTTACAATATAGTCTCCTATGCTTGACCCTTGACCAGTTACAGTATTCAATACTCCCGGTGGTAAACCAGCCTTATTAAATATATCAGCTAAATGCAGAGCACTTATAGCACCCTGAGTTGGTGGTTTTAATATTACACAGTTACCTGCAATAAGTGCTGGAGCAATTTTTGATGCAGAAAGATTAATAGGATAATTAAAAGGCGAAATGGCAAGTACAGTACCTACAGGAACACGGGTAACCAGTGACAGTTTATTATTATTGAAGCCAGGAAAATTATCTGCACCAATGGTTTCACCCTCCATATGTTTTCCTTCATCAGCAGTAAACTTAATGAAATCTACAGTTCTTGATATTTCAGATAAGCAGGATTTTCTATCCTTAGCTATTTCAATTTGTAGAATATCTGACAATTCAGACTTACTTGCTTCTAACAAATCTGCAGCCTTATGAAGAATCTCTGCTCTCTTACTGATTGGGGTTTCAGACCATACCTTTTCTGCTGATTTTGAATTAGTAACAACTTTATCTACATCATCTTTTGTCATTGCTTCAATCTTTCCTACAAGACTTCCATCAACTGGAGAAGTAATTTCTATAAATTTAATGTTAGGAATGGATTCCCACTTTCCATCATACAAGTTCTTATATATATTATTATTAGAAATTTCTAGTGACATATGTTTCACCTACCCTGTTAATATTTAGTAAAATCTAGTATAATAAATTAATTGTTAAGTTTTTATGAATTTATTCGTAATAATAACTAACTGGATTTATATCTTGTTAGTAAATCTTCCAAAAAAGCGACTTTATTTCTTATACTAGTATTCTCATTAGTTATATTATTTAGTTGTTTCTCATTTTGATAATTTAATTTTTTTAATTGTTCTAATTCAGTTGACAAAGAGTGAATTTCTTTATGTTTATTTTCTATAATGAGGTCGTACATCTCCTGAATTATAGCATGTTTATTGGAATTAAATTTAAGCGCTTCACTTACGCTTTTTATACTTGAGGTTATGGTGTTTACTATTTTGGGATACTTTTTATTCATTAAAAAACCTCACTTAATAATAATGATTATGAATTAATTATATTTATTTATTATAAATATATTATATGATATTTTCAAGTGATTTTAAATAGAAAAAGGAGCAAAAATGGATAATAATAAATTAATTGGTAATTCATCAGAAGATAATTTCATTAAACATAAGGAAAATCAAATTAAAAAATTAGATGAAAAAATTCAAGAGCTGATTTCCAAAATACAAGAACAAAAAGAAAAAAATGATAATTGTAAAATAGAAATTGGAAAACAAAGCTTTGAAAACTCATTACTTAAAGATAGGTATGAAAATTTAAAAAGATTTATTCGAGCAAATGGAATTTTTTTTATTATTGAAAATAAGGGCTTTAGATTACACGAATGGGAAAGTCTTCACCTAAAAAATGAAAATGGAATAATTCAAATAATTAATCATGAAGGCAGTGTAATTCATGTTTTTAACGAAGCTGGAAGTAATTTGATTATGGAAATATTAGAGGATAAAGAGTGCAATTTAGTAGTGGTTAGAATTGAAAAATATAAAATTAAAATACAATTAAGAGTAAAACTTTAGGTAGTCTTCAGTATTGTTGAAGACTATTTTTTATTTATAATATTCACTCTTATCCAAAATAAAGTTTTTGTAACAAAATACTCCTAAGTGAATAATTATATATATAAGCATGCAAAAAACAGAAAATTTACATTGAAAATAATGGAGTATTGTGATAAAATTCATGTATTAAATATCTTTTTATTTCAATTTGATAACGTATATAAGGGAGTAATCATATACATAGATACATAATATAATACATTGAATTTAATAAATATGCTTAAAAATGTATAATTATAATAAAATTCATAAGACGGATTACTTTTAAGATTTGAATTACTATGAATTAAATATTGCATAAATTAATGGGAGGAATAGAAACATGAGTCAGGTGCATGGAAATAACAATTTAATTAGTAATGAACAACTAGCAAGGAATTGTAAAGTTGATAATGTGGCAGAACCTAATCTGTATAGGGATATCTTCCCTTATGAGGAAATACCTAAGGTTATTTTTGACAATATTCAAGTGCCCATTGATGTACCTGAAGATATATGGATAACCGATACTACATTTAGAGATGGGCAACAATCGATGATACCATATAAAGTAAAGCAAATCGTAGATATATTTGATTTACTTCATAAATTAGATAATGGATCAGGAATTATTAGACAAACAGAATTTTTCTTATACACTCATAGAGATAGAGAAGCATTAGAAAAGTGTATGGAAAAAGGTTATAAATTTCCTGAGATAACTACATGGATTAGAGCTAACAAACAAGACTTTAAATTAGTTAAAGAAATGGGAGTTAAAGAGACAGGAATTCTTATGTCTTGTTCCGATTATCACATTTTCAAGAAACTAAATATTGATAGACAAAAGGCTTTTGATAACTACATTGGAATTGTTGAAGAAGCACTTTCACATGGTATTGTTCCAAGATGTCATTTAGAGGACATTACAAGAGCTGATTTTGATGGTTTTGTAATTCCTTTTGTTAATAAATTAATGGAATTATCAAAACAATCAGGAATACAGGTGAAAATAAGAGCATGCGACACGCTAGGACTCGGTGTTTCATATCCAGGAGTTCAAATGCCAAGAAGTATTCCAAAAGTAATGAATACTCTTAGAACAAAATGTGAAGTTCCATCTTATGCACTAGAATGGCATGGCCATAATGATTTCTACAGCGTAGTTCCTAATTCAACATCATCATGGCTTTATGGATGTTCATCCATAAATACTTCACTTTTAGGAATAGGTGAAAGAACAGGTAACTGTCCTTTAGAAGCCATGGTTATAGAGTACGGTCAAATTAAGGGCAATACTAAAAACATGAACCTTCATACAATTACTGAAATAGCAGAGTATTTTATGAAAGAAATGAACTATGAAATTCCAGTAAGAACTCCATTCGTAGGTGGAGATTTTAATGTTACCAGAGCAGGTATACATGCAGATGGTATTCTTAAGGATGAGGAAATATATAATATCTTTGATACTAATAAAATCCTAGATAGACCAGTAGTAGTTGCTGTAAATGAATATTCAGGATTAGCAGGTATAGCAGCATGGATAAACACATATTTCAAACTTAATAGTGAAAATAAAGTAGATAAGAAAGATCATAGAATTGCTCAGATTAAGCACTGGGTAGATGAGCAATACGAAAATGGAAGAACTACTGCCATAGGTAATAAAGAATTAGAATATATGGTTAAGAGTAATTTTCCTGAGCTTGCATGTGATGAAGACACTAGAGCAAGCTAAGTTAGACTGCAAGACTACACGTTTAAATAGTTAAATATTTTAAACACTTAATATAAATTTTTAATTAAGTCTCAAGATAAAAAAAGGAGAGTGCACAATGGGATTAACAATCACTGAAAAGATAATTAAAGAACACTTAGTCGCAGGAGAAATGAAAAAAGGAAATGAAATAGGACTTAGAATAGATCAAACATTGACACAAGATTCAACAGGTACTATGGCATACCTTCAATTTGAAGCACTAGGTATTGATAGAGTAAAAACCAAAAGATCAGTAGCATATATAGATCATAATATTCTACAAACAGGACCAGAAAATGCTGATGACCATTTATATATCCAAACAGTAGCAAAGAAACACGGTATCTATTTTTCAAAGCCTGGTAATGGTATATGTCATCAAGTACATCTTGAAAGATTTGCAGTACCTGGTCAAACAATAGTTGGTTCAGACAGCCACACTCCAACTGCCGGCGGTATGGGAATGCTTGCTATAGGAGCAGGTGGTCTTGATGTTGCTGTTGCTATGGGTGGTGGAGAATATTACATCACTATGCCTAAGGTTGTTAAGGTTAACTTAACTGGAAAATTAAGTGATATGGTTTCAGGAAAAGATGTTATTTTAGCGGTATTAAAGCACTTCACAGTTAAAGGTGGGGTTGGTAAGGTATTTGAATATTGCGGAGAAGGTGTTAAATCACTTACAGTTCCACAAAGAGCTACAATAACTAACATGGGAGCAGAGCTTGGAGCAACAACTTCAGTATTCCCAAGTGATGAAAAAACTCTTGAATTCTTAAAGGCTCAAGGAAGAGCAGAAGACTTTGTTGAATTAAGTGCTGATGCTGATGCTGTATATGATGAAGAAATGACAATAAACTTAGATGAGTTAGAACCATTTGCAGCATGCCCACATAGCCCTGATAATGTAGTACCAATTTCTCAATTAAACGGAATAAAAGTAAACCAAGTTGCTATAGGAAGCTGTACTAACTCTTCATATATGGATTTAATGAAAGTTGCTGAAATATTAGAAGGTAGAACTGTACACGAAAATGTATCTCTAGTTATCGCACCAGGTTCAAAACAAGTTTTAACTATGCTTGCTGAGAATGGAGCATTAGCAAAAATGGTTGCTGCAGGTGCTAGAATATTAGAATCTGCTTGCGGCCCTTGTATTGGAATGGGACAATCTCCATCAACTGATGCAGTTTCATTAAGAACATTTAATAGAAATTTTGAAGGTAGATCAGGAACTGTTTCTGCACAAGTTTACATTGTAAGTCCTGAAACTGCTGCAGTATCTGCGCTTACAGGATATATAACAGATCCTAGAACTTTAGAAAAAGAGATAAACGTAAGTTTACCAGAAAGCTTCCTAATAAATGATAATTTAATTGTAGCTCCTGCTGAGAATTCAGCTGACGTAGAAATAGTAAGAGGACCAAATATAAAGCCATTCCCAGAAGGTAAGGCTTTAACAGAAACTGTAGAAGGAGAAGCTTTAATCAAGGTTGGTGACAATATAACAACTGACCATATAATGCCATCAAATGCTAAGCTTTTACCATATAGATCAAATATTCCTCACTTATCAGATTACTGTTTAGCTCCATGTGATAAGGACTTCCCAAAGAGAGCTAAGGAAAATGGAGGAGGATTTATAGTTGGCGGAAGCAACTATGGACAAGGTTCAAGTAGAGAACATGCTGCATTAGTTCCTCTTTATTTAGGAATAAGAGCAGTACTTGCAAAATCTTTTGCTAGAATCCATAGAGCAAACCTTATTAATAATGGAATATTGCCTTTAGTATTCACTAAGGATGAAGATTACGATAACATTAGCCAAGGAGATAAGCTTGTAATTTCAGACGCTATCAACGCAGTTAAGAACGATACAATTATTGTAAAGAATGAAACTAAGGGAACACAATATGAAATGAAGATTAACGCTGCAGATATGGAACAAAAAATGCTTGTATGCGGTGGAAAATTAAAGATGATTAACAGCGTAAAATAAGCAATATAAAGAAAATGAGCCTGTAAACTTAATGTTTGCAGGCTCATTTTATATTTTATTCATTATACAGTCAATTTAGAAGTGAAATTGAAATTTATTTTAGTGAAAAATGCAATTTAATGAGTGCAGAAGTTTCAGTAATGTGATATAATTACTTGTGTAATGCTGAAAAATGCATGAAATGAATAATGCGTATTTCAAAATAATAAAAATTTAAATATAATGTATAAGTTTAAGGGGGGCGCCAACTTGCAAAAGGAATTTTCACTAAGTAATGATAAAGCTATAATCAATTTTACAGCGAAGTATTGTAATACACCTGAACAACTATTGGGGAGCTATGCATTTAGAAAGATACTAGGATCATATTTAGAGATGTTAAAACATAGAGGGTCAAACATATATAAGTATATAGAAGAGGGAATTAATAGATGTATTGACGATAAGGTGATAGACGATATAATATATGCCTTTAAACTGCTTATAGTGCTTGATTGCGAATCTATAATTAAATTTAACTCTGAATATTCAAAATTCTTATCTAATAAAGATGTCTTAGTCAGCTTTATTGAAGGATTATATGGTTATTGGAGAAGGCTTGAGAGATATACAATAGTTCATAACAATAAGGTTGGGGATGGATTTCAATCAGTTGGATTTATCGATGCCAATACTCAATTTTCTCAGCTAATATTAAATACCTATAGAAAGATTGAAGAAAACATTGAAGGTACAAAACCAAAAGTATATAGACAGTTGCCAGCTGGCGGTAATGCAGGTCTTATTGTTAAGAATTACAAATGGAACTGTCCAGAGAAATATGAAAAACTAGTTGGTATTCCATTTATAAACTCAATTGTTATAGATCCTCCTTTTATATCATATCCTAAGAAAAACACTAGAGATGGTGTTTTTGCGGAATGTTTTGGAAATCCTTTAGAGGAATGTAAAATTAATAAAGAACATTGGGTTTGCTACCCCGCAAAAGTGGGAAGTCTACTTGCGTATATATATTTCCACAGGGACTTTATGGCCCATGGAGTAACACTGTGTAATCTTTTTGAATTAGCTAAGGAAGAAGAGTATAGTAATTCAAAACCAGATATGATATATGTATTTGGAGCAAGAGACAATGCTGATAAGGTTAAAACGGTTTTTTACGATGATGTAGATAATAATATAATGCTTGGATATGTAAGTTATGGAGAAGAAATTGATTATTTTGGTTATATGAAAAAGATGACCTTAACTTTGCATAATCTTATAATGATTAAGAGAGGCTTCTTGCCTGTTCACGGAGCCATGGTAAACATCGTGCTTAAGAACGGTAAAACAGCCAATATAATAATTATGGGAGACAGCGGCGCTGGAAAATCAGAAAGCTTAGAGGCTTTCAGAGAACTAAGTGAAGATTATATAAGTGATATGACAGTTGTATTTGATGATATGGGTGTGGTTAAATGGAATGGTGATGGAAAACCTGCTGGCTTTGGAACCGAAATAGGAGCATTTGTAAGGCTTGATGATTTAGATCCAGGATATGCATTTAGAGAAATTGATAGAAGTATATTCATGAATCCAGATAAAACAAATGCTAGACTTGTTATGCCAGTAGCAACCTATAATGAAATAATGCAGGGATATCCTGTTGATATATTCCTTTATGCAAATAATTACGAAAACGGTGAAGAAATAGAATTTTTCGATAGTGTTGAGGCAGCTTTACCTGTATTTAGAGATGGTGCAAGAATGGCAAAAGGAACAACTACTGAAAAAGGTTTAGTAAAGTCCTATTTTGCAAATCCATTTGGACCGGTTCAAAAGAAAGAAGAGACCGATAGGCTGCTAGTTGAATATTTCCAGAAATTCTTCCAAACTGGAGTAAAAGTTGGCCAAATTAGAACTCGTCTTGGTTTGAAAGGAAAAGAAAAGGACGGACCTAAGGAAGCTGCTATAAAATTATTTGAGGTAGTAAAATCATTATAATTGTTCTAAAATCCCCTAAAACCTTTATAAATATAATAATAAGGTTTTAAGGGGATTTTACTTTGAAAATAAAGAAGGAGCCATATTGGGTAATAATATTTACATATATATTTATTACAGTACTATTTTTTATAACCTATGGGGAAGTAAATTATGATAAAATAAATTACAAGCTCTATAAAACCTATGAGATATCAATTAATGAGGATCAAGATAGTATACTTGCGGATGCTGATAAATATGTTTTTGAGTATTATAATGGTATTTCTTCAAAACGGGAAACCGTTAGAAAATTAGGCAAGGTTGAAAAAAAACTAAATAAGGTATATAACTCATTTAAATGGAATAGAGGAGATGTTGGAACAAAGGAAATATACTCTATAAAAAAGCAAATTATGTTAGAGTATATTGGTATGTATAAAAATATATCAGATGCGCTTCGATATGGCATAAAATACAGCGATTTAGAGGATCTACAAAATATAAAAAGTCTTAAGCAGAAATATATTGAGAAAGATATTTTTGAAAGAGAAAAATTCAATATTAATTTTAATAAGAAATAAATAAAAACCCATAAATTTATTAAATATTTATGGGTTTTCTGTTACTACTTATCAACTGTTCTGTCTCTATCTCTATCTCTTCCAAGAAAAGATATAGCATATAGGCCTGCTAGACCTACAAGTGCATAAATTATTCTTGTGAATGTTGACATTGTTCCAAACAGAGCTGCAACTAGGTCGAACTGGAAGAATCCAATTAACCCCCAGTTTATGGCACCAATTATTACTAGAATCAGCGCCGTGATGTCTAATCCTCTCATAAATTTTGCATCTCCTTTGTTTTGAATTTACAAGCTTATTATATGCACCTTTTATAAAATTATAAGCAAAATAAAAATTAGATAAATTTCTTTATTTTATTTCTCCATGTTTTTCATAATAAGTAATTTCTTTAATGGAATTATCCTCGTTAACAAATACTACTGTAGGCTTATATTCTTTTGCTTCTTGTTCATCCATTTGACAATAGAACATAAGAATAACTTTGTCACCTGGTTGGACAAGTCTTGCTGCTGCACCATTTAAACAAACTACCCCGCTTCCAGGTTCTCCAGCAATAACATAGGTTTCAAATCTGCTTCCATTATCAATATCAACTACTTGTACTTTTTCATATTCTAGTACCTTTGCACTGTCCATTAGATTTTTATCTAGCGTGATACTACCAACATAGTTTAATTCTGCTTGTGTAATCACAGCTCTGTGTATTTTAGATTTAAGCATATTTAATTGCATTATTTTTCCCCCAATCCGTTATAGAAAGCTTTTAGTTCGTAAATTAAGATATACGCCAAGTAAAATTATCTATTAATCGAGTTTTACCAATATAAACAGCTATGGCAATCAGTGAAGAGGAATCCATAGAATTTACTGGTTTTAAAATCTCACTATCCACAATTTCAACGTAATCAATTTTGGCTAGTTTTTCCGTATTTATTTCTGAAGTAATTACCTCTTTGATTTTACTTGCATCCTTTTCACCAGAAAATAAATGTTCTTTAGCTTTATTCAAAGCCCTACTTAACACTAATGCAGCTTCTCTTTCCTCGGCAGACAAATAGGTATTTCTAGAACTTTTTGCAAGTCCATCTTCTTCCCTTATTATTGGGCAACCTATTATTTCAATATCAAGATTTAAGTCATTTACCATTTTTTTGATTACAGCTAATTGCTGAGCATCCTTTTCTCCGAAATATGCTCTGTCTGGATTCACAATGTTAAATAATTTTGATACTACTGTACATACACCTCTAAAGTGCCCTGGTCTTTTTTCCCCACATAAGCCATTAGTCAGCTCTTCAACCTCAACAAAGGTTGCTGCATGATTTACATACATCTCAGCAGGTTCAGGGTTAAATATCAATTCCGCTCCAGCACCCTGGCACAATTTTGAATCTTTATCAAGATCTCTTGGGTATTTTTCTAAATCTTCATTTGGACCAAATTGAATTGGATTAACAAATATACTTACTACTACCTTATCATTTTCCTCTACAGCCTTTTTTATTAGACTTTCATGACCCTCATGAAGAAATCCCATAGTTGGCACAAAACCAACTGTAAGACCTTGTTTCTTCCACTCCTTAACCTGAGTTCTTACTTCCTTAATTGTGTGAACTAGTTTCATATGCTGCTGTACAAATGTACAGCCCTCACTTCCTTTCTAAAAAACTCACATAGTCTAGTTTACTTATGCAAAAGTTCTTAATATAATTTGTCGATGATGTCATCGCTAATATTAAATCCATACTCGTAAGTAGGGAAAGAACCATTTTGAACTTCATCTATATATTGCTTTATACCAGCATTTATCACATCACCTACATTACTGAAGGTTTTAACAAATTTTGGTTTAAAATCTGAAAACATATTTAAAGCATCTTGGTATACTAATACTTGACCATCGCAGTGAGGTCCAGCACCTATACCTATTGTTGGTATGGATAATTTTTCCGTTATTATTTCAGCAAGTTTATATGGTATACATTCTAATACTATTGCAAAAGCACCAGCTTTCTCTACTTTAAGAGCATCCTCAATTAGTTTTTTAGCTGCTTCTTCATCTTTACCTTGTACTTTAAAGCCGCCGAACATGTTAACAGATTGAGGTGTAAGGCCAAGGTGTCCCATAACAGGAATTTGTGCATTTACTATAGCTTTAATTTGTTCTATAACAGTAGCTCCGCCTTCAAGTTTAACCACGGCTGCCCCACCTTCTTGTATGAGCCTTCCAGCATTTTTAACTGCATCATATACTGAAGTTTGATAGGACATAAAAGGCATATCTGCAACTACAAGGGAGCTTTCTGCTCCTCTAGCTACTGCTTTTGTATGATGAATCATATCTTCCATAGTTACACTTAAGGTATCCTTATAACCGAGACTGACCATACCTAATGAATCACCTACAAGTATAGCATTAACGCCGCAATTATCAATAAGTTTTGCCATAGAATAATCATAAGCCGTCAGCATAGTTAATTTTGTACCGTTTGATTTTGCTTCTCTAAATGTTGAAACTGAATTTTTCATATTAATTGCCTCCTTATATTCCTTCGTTGCGCAAATAATTATTTAGAAGTTTGGTCATTTAAGAGTTCCAAAATTTTTGAATAATCCTTTTCTGAGTTTTTCATTTTAGCAATATGTACGAGGTTATAAGATAGTGACTTGTATAAAGCCTTATCTTTATCCAGGCTATTTAAATGATTTTCAATAGTTTTTGTGTCGGCTCGTTCTATAGGTCCGGTTAATGCATTAACAAATCCCTTTTCTCTTAAATTGGAGATATTGTATTCAATTAATGGCATTAATGCATTTAACGAGTCTAGACTATCTACTCCATATTGTTCTAAATAATTACAGCCTTTATTAATGAGAGATAATACCAAGTTAGACACAGTAACACAGGATAAATGGTATAAAGCTTTGTTATCACTATTTAAAATTAAAGTATTGTTACCAAGAGACCCCATAAGATGCCTTAATAATGTAAGGTGTTTGGAATCACCTTCTATAGAAAAATAGGCATTTTTCAGACCTTGATAACAGGTGTATTTATCAGAAACAGGGAATATTGGATGAATGGAATATCCGAAGGCACCAGAATTGCTTATATTTGAAAAGACTTTAGAAGATAAAGAACCACTTGCATGGCAAATTATCTTATCTCTTATATCAAAATTATTTATTTCCTGCCAAATATGCTTTATTTTATCATCAGGAGTAGTTATAAATATTAAATCACTTTCACGAATTAAATCTTCTAAGTTGAAAAAACTTGTTGAATCAGTGAATTTCGAGGCTTCAACAGCAGAATTATGATTTCTGCTATAATAGCCTGATAACTCCAGATTATTAATGGAAAAGTACTTTCCTAAAGAAAAGCCTACTTTTCCTGCGCCTATAAAACCAATTTTCATAATATCACCGCCAATTGTTAATATTATAACAATTCAACAGATATAACAGCCTTTGCATATATACCTGTCATGTTTAAAGCGATATAAGCAGAAATAAATATTAAACAAAATGGTGCAGTTTCAAAATACCACCCAAAAGAATTTTATCACAAAATCCTTTTTAAACAAAGAAAATTTTATATATACATAAAGCTTACAAGATTGTAAGAATATTTTAATGTTATTATATTTATAAATGTTTCTCAGTGAATTAAAATTAATATATAATAAAAATGTAGGGTAATGGTCATATATGACTTTCTTCATATAAAAAAAGTGATATTATGCACTATTCTGAGGAGGAAAAAGTTGATATAATAGCAATATCTGGGTTTTTGGTGAATATCAATTAATTTAATACGTAGGAGGAATCGTATGAACAGGTTTACAAAATTCTCCCTTAGAAACAGTTTCATCATATTATTAATTATTGTGATGATAGCTGTTGGAGGAGTATATTCTACAAAAAGTATAAAAATGGAATCTATGCCGGATATAAACATACCAGTAATTACAGTAGTTACTGTATATCCAGGGGCTGCACCTGAGGATGTAGCTGAATCATTATCTAGACCGCTGCAAAAATCAATTTCTGGTGTAAAGGGGATAAAAGATGTAAAGACAATCTCCAATGAAAACATATCTATGGTAGTTGCTGAATTTGATTACAGCCAAGATATGGACAAGGCAGAAAAAGATGTGCAAGATGCGGTAAACAAAGTTACAGTACCAGATAAATCGCAAAAACCAACTGTATCTAGGATAAGCTTTGGTAGTTTTCCTGTTATGACTTATACAATAGATAGTAACATGAACGTACAGGATCTAACCAAATTCGTTGATGATAAGCTAAAACCTAAAATAGCTGGAGTGCAAGGGGTTTCTAATGCAGATATACAAGGTACAAATTCAAATAAGATATATATTAAGTTAGATGACCAAAAATTAAAGGATAATAACCTTACTGCATCAGATATAAAAACCGCTTTAACTTCAAATAATGTGTCCTTTCCAACAGGTCAGGTTAATGTCAATGATGAAACACTTCCAGTAAGGGTTTCTAAACAAGTAGTTACTATAGACGATATAAAAGCAATACCTATTGTTGTTATGCCAAACCAAACTCAGATTATGAAGGATGCCTTTGGTAAAATTGGTGATGGTATGGGGCAATTAGGTAGTGCAGTAGGACAACTTGGACAAGGCATGGGTCAATTAGGCAGTGCGGTAGGACAACTTGGACAAGGTATGGGGCAAATGGGCCAATCCATGGGACAAATTGGTCAAATGACAGGAGGAAATACACAAGCTATTGCTATACTTAATGAAATACAACAGCTAGAAGCTGGTATATTAAAGGAACAAACTGACATAGAACAAACAAGCGCAAAGCTGCAAGCTGATATGGCTAAATTAGAAGTAGTACAAAATCAAGCAAAGGCTGATGAAAATAAGGATGCTGACACTAAGGCAAAAGATAAGAAGGCTGTTGATGATGCACAAAATGTTGTGAACACCGATAAAGCTGAATTAACAAAGGAGCAAACTACCATTGCACAATATCAGGCGGGACTTTCAGGAGCACAGCAAGCTTTTAATAAAATTATGAATGACCAAATGCAACTCGGACAAGCGATGGCAAATGCTCAAAAATCACAAGCAAGCAGTAGTTCACCAACTCAACAGAGCACAAATACTCAAGCAAGTACAAGCTCAAAAACTACCACAAGCAGTACTAATGCTACACCAGATATATCAATAAAAACAGTGTTCTTAAAAGATTTAGCAGATGTAAGCAGTGAGCCCGGAGATCAAACATTGTATACAAGATCAAATCTTAAAAATGGTGTTTTATTAAGTGTATATAAAACAGATGACGCTAATACTGTTGAGGTTTCAAAAAATGTAAGAGCTGCATTAGATGAAATTGCAAAGTCCAATAAAGATGTGAAATTTAATTTAATAAATGACTCCGCTGATTATGTAAAAACCTCAGTGGATGGAATGGTAAGAGAAGGTGTGCTAGGCGCTCTATTTGCTATAATAGTTATAGCATTGTTCTTAAAAGAATTAAGAGCAACCTTAATAGCAATTGTTTCAATACCTTTATCAATACTAATTGCGTTGATTTTATTACCGAGGTTTAATATAACACTAAATACCATGTCATTAGCTGGTATAGCAGTGGCGGTAGGTCGTATAGTTGATGACTCTATAGTTGTTATAGAAAATATTTACCGAAGAATTACAGAAGGTAAGCTTCCTAAGGAGGAATTAGTTGAAACTGCTGCAAAAGAAGTATCTTCAGCAATAACATCTTCTACAATAACCACAGTTGCTGTATTTTTGCCATTAGGAATGGTTTCGGGAATAATTGGTAAGATATTTGTACCTTTTGCATTTACAGTTGTTATATGTATATTAGCATCACTGCTGGTTGCTATAACAGTTGTTCCTGTGATGAGTAAATATATGCTGTTAAATAAAAAGGTTAAGCACGTAGAGAAAGAAGGTGCTCTCGCTAGAGCATATAAGAAGGTCTTAAATGGAGCATTGAATCATAGGTTTATAGTGCTTGGATTGTCATTGGTACTACTGGTAGCTTCCTATGGACTAGTAAATAAAGTAGGAATTCAGTTCTTGCCTTCAGAGACAGCTAGTATTTTAAACGGAAAATTGTCTATGCCTGCTGGAACTTCAATAGAAAAGACCAATGAAGAGGCATTAAAATTTGAAAAGTATTTAAATAGCAGAAATGATGTTAAGACAATTGCCAGCTCAATAGGGGATAATAGTGGAACAAGTACTGTAGGAAATCTTCAAGGAAGTAATGCTGCCAGCTTCACAATTGTTTTAAAGGATAACATTGATAAAGATAAAGTAGCGCAGGAAATAATGGACAAAGCTAAAGAAATGTCCACTGATACAATAAGCTTTACTGTAACACCTCAAAGTACCACAGGTGCCAGCAGTGATAAAGTAAGCGTAATAATAAACGGAAATAACATTGATGATATTACTAAGGCTGCAAATAAAGTAACAGATGTTTTAAAATCTATGAGCAGTTTAAGTAATGTAACTAACAACTTAGCTGCAAAGAAGCCAGAGATATCTGTTGTTATAGACAGTAAAAAAGCTGCCGATAAAGGAATAACTCCAATGATAGCAGCTGGTATCGTAAGAAGCGCTATCAGCTATGACAATGTTATGACAGTTAAAGATGGCAACAAGGATGTACAGGTATTAATGGGCTATGACAATAAAGATATAAATTCTCTTGATAAGGTTAAAGCTATAAAAATACAAGCAATGGGGGATCCTGTCACTTTAGCTGATATTGCTGATGTAAAGATAGCTGATGGTCCAGTAAGTATATCTGAATTAGACGGAAATCAATATGCAAATGTAAGTGCAGACATAAAAGGAAAAGATACATCTAAAATAACAACTGAAGCGATGAATAAAATTGATGCTGTTAAGAGCAGTTTACCTAGTGGAGTAACCTATTCTGAAAATGGCAGCTCAAAGGATATCCAAGAAGGTTTTTCACAAATGGGATTAGCAATGGCAGCAGCAATATTTATGGTATATATAGTTATGGTATTGGCTTTTGGAGAGGCGAAAGCACCATTTGCAATACTATTCTCATTACCTTTTGCAGCAGTTGGAGCAATATTTGCACTATTTATAACTAAGCAACCATTAACCATGTCTGGAATGATAGGAATGCTTATGCTTATCGGTATAGTTGTTACTAATGCAATAGTTCTGGTAGATAGGGTGCAAACAAACAGACATAATGGTATGAGTGTAAGAGAAGCATTATTAGAAGCAGGATCTGTTAGATTAAGACCAATATTTATGACTGCAATAGCAACAATAATGGCTTTATTACCATTAGCATTAGGTTTTTCAGAAGGCGCGTTAATATCACAAGGCTTAGGTGTGGTAGTTATTGGGGGACTTGTTGTATCAACTATGTTGACCCTTGTAATTGTGCCAATAATCTATAGTATTTTAGAAAGAGATAAATAATAGCTCATAGGAAAAATAGAATATAAAAAATATGCTGCTTCAGAGTAGAAGATAATTCTACTCTGAAGCAGTTTTTTCTTATAATTGTGACTTAAGATTAATCACAATTATAAGAAATATAAATATAATATATTACTAGGCATTAAATTAATTAAACATGTTATGTGAAAATTTTGAGAAACAGAGGGGAATTAAATGGATAACTTAGAATATGATTATATCGTAGTTGGTACAGGCCCTGCTGGTGCTGTGGTTGCAAAGATTCTTTCTGATGACAAAAGAAATTCTGTATTGGTTTTAGAGGCAGGAGAAAATAATGATGAAGATGAACAGATTCGTAATTCTACCTTTGCTCCTGTATTGCAAAACCTTTTCTTCCCAGAATACTTTTGGCAAGGTGAGGGAGTGCCCCAAGACGATTTAAACAATAGAACCTTTAGATGGACTGGAGGCAGACTCTTAGGGGGAGGTTCCTCTGTAAATCGTCAACTATATGTACGACCTACACCAGCAATATTTAGAAAATGGCAGCGCCTCTTAGGTCCACTTTGGTCATCTAAAGAGGTTATTGAAAGATTTAAGAAATTAGAAAAATATAATGGCATCACAGATAATCCTAAAGCTCATGGGTTTAAAGGTCGTCTAGATGTAAGACAAGCTCCAGTTAAGCCTACAATAATGGCAGAAAAGCTGGTTTTGGCAATTGAACAGGCAACAGGATTTAAAAGAATATTAGATTATAACAATCCTAATACTCCTATAGGCCCATTTACACGCAACCAATATACTCAAGAACCAGATGGAACTCGTGAAAGTTCATCAACAGCATTTCTTTCAGCAGATATAGTGGACAAAGATGGGTTTGGGGTTAATGGTAGAAAGCTAAGAGTTTTAACTAAAGCTACTGCTCTTCGTGTTATTTTTAATGGTAATATAGCTAGTGGTGTTAAATATCTAAAAGAGGGACAACGCTTTAATGCTTTTGCAAGAAAAAAGGTTATCATATCTGCAGGTATTAAAAGTCCTAAGCTCTTAATGCTTTCAGGCATTGGACCTGCTGAAGAACTTAAAAAAGTTGGCATACCGGTGGTATATGATAATACTAATGTAGGCAAGCATCTTACTAATCATTCAATAATTGCAGTTGTTTTCTCTACAAATCCAGCAGATCCTCCAATACCACCAGAAGATCCAAATGCTCATTTGATTGCAGGAGCTTTTCTGCCAGACCCAGCACCTGGCTCAGATAAAAAGCTGAGAGAGATACAGATTGAGCCATTTTTCTCTAACGGCACTTTAATTGTAGGAGTATCTCCTATACAACCAAAGAGCCGTGGAACTGTAACTATACAGTCCAATGACCCACTTAAAATTGAACTTGGAGATGAGGAATTTTTAGATAATTCTGCTGATGTAGAATTATTAAAGAATACCTTTAAGATATATATTAAGAATATTGCAGCTAAGCTTAGTGCTATTGATCCTAAGTATCAGCTTCTTTCACCAACACTTGATATTATTAACGATGATGCAAAGCTTGATAATTTTATTAGACAAAATTTAAGTTTGACCTTCCATGAACAAAGTACCCTTAGAATGGCTCCTTCTTCAGTGAATGGGGTAGTTAATTATCGTGGTGAGGTATTTGGAGTACAGGATTTAGTAGTTGCAGATAATTCAATAATTCCATTTGTTGTAGATGGTAATACTTCCGCACCAGCCTATCTTATTGGATTAACTATTGCACAACAACTATTGGCAGAAGATAGCTGTAACTAAAACTGATTATTAAGTAAAATAATAGATGAAGTGTTAAATCCAAATAAGTATAATTAATAAGCCTTCGATTTATCATCGAAGGCTTTATGTATTGCTAGAATTCTATGTTTCTATCGATTGGTTGTGATAAAGATATAAATGTGTCGGTACGTTGAATACCCTTTACAAGTTGAACCTTATTCATTAGTAAATCCTGAAGGTCAGTTATGCTTTTACAAATTACTTTTGCAAACACAGAATATTCACCAGTAGTATAATGAAGTTCAACAATTTCTTTTATTTTTTTCATTTCTTCTACCACATAATTGAAGGAAGATGCTTTATCTAAATAAATTCCTATAAAGCAGCAAACGTCATAACCGAGCTTTGAATTATCAATAATAAGCTTAGTTCCTTTGATTATTCCAATATCTTCCATCTTTTTCATTCTAACATGTATTGTTCCGCCGCTTACATGACATTGTCTAGCAATTTCAAGATAAGGTGTTCTAGAATCTTTAACAAGTATATCTAGTATTTGAAGATCTAATTCATCTAAGCCCGCAACGTTTAAATTCATAAAAATCAACTCCTATTGACTAGCGATTATAAACATATATTAAGTTCTTTAATAAGAAAAGTTATTTATTGAATTAACAATATTATAATATAATTCTAACACAGATTGTGAATATAGAAAACATATACTTAGTAAATTAATTTGAAAATGGTATTGATATATATATGAAAATATACAATAATATAATTAGAAACATCATACGCAGGAGGCTTCAATATGAATAATTTTTCTATACAACTAATAATACAAATGATAGCAATAGTTATAATAGTAATGGTGCTTCATTTTGCACTAAGAAAATATGTATTTCCAAAATTAAAAGTAAATAAAATAATTGTTGGAATTGTAACTATATTATTATTTTTATCAGATAATGTAGTGGGTGTCAAATTAGGTACCAATTCACCTGTATATTATATCCTAATGATATTATTTCTTACATCTTTATTTTATTTTTTCGATGCTATGGGTTGGAGCAGAAATACTAGAACTAAAACAGGAAGTAAGAATGATATCACAATAAGACCAAAAGCAAAACCAAACAGAGTAAAAAATATGAACAAGAAGAATGATAAATAGAAATTTAAATAATATATTTTTTATCATTGATTACTTTAAAAAGTTCTGTGGCAATATGACTGCTTAGAGAATTGAAAGGCAGCCATCGTACCACAGAACTTTTTACTTAGTTACAAAAAAAGGTAAGGTATGATAGAATTATTATGTAAAGCAGATAGTTGTAATTATCATTTAAATGATATACAATATTAAATGATTATTGATAAATAATTACTATTTATTATTTTATGAAGAAAATGCTCAATAACAGTTTTAAAAATTGAGCAGCATTAATATATATATTAAAAACATTTATGTTAGTAATTTTTAGGAGATTTTATTATGGTTTTTAGTTTAAATGATTTTCTTATGTCAGTGTCATTTGTTTTGGACTTTGTTGAAATGGATTTTGCGGGTAGGAGGACTAATCATGGCAAAAGAGTTGCATACCTATCCCTTAGAATTGCAGAGCAGTTGAATTTTATTCCAGAAAAAATTTATGATGTTTTATCACTTGCAATTCTACATGATAATGGTATGTGTGAACAGCGTCTGAGAGAGAGATTAAAAGCTGAGGATGATATTCCTTTTTCTCTTATTGAAAGAACTATGGAGCATTGTGTTATAGGGGAAACTAACATAAAAACTTATCCATTTTTAACGGATCCAATAAATGTGATAAAATATCATCACGAACATTATGATGGCAGTGGATTTTTTGGTTTAGTAAAGGATGAGATACCTATTTCATCTCAGATAATATTTTTAGCTGATTCCGTGGAGAATAATTTTGATTTACAGAACTTTAAGGGTGATAATAAAAATGAAATATTAGAATATGTGCAGGCAGCCAGAGGAAGCTTATTTTCACCTGAGGTAGTGGATGCTTTTATTGAGGTAAGTAATGCTCCAGGCTTCAAGCTTGACTTGAGAGATGATTATATTAGCTTAGCAATTAAAAACAGATGTCCTTTATATGAGAAAGATTTAAGCTTTGATGAAATAGAAAGAATAACAAGATTGTTCAGCAGCATTATTGATTCTAAATCAAAATTTACACGAAGACATTCTAGCGGATTAGCTCAAAAAATAGAAATTATGTCAAACCATTATCATTATGATGATGAGACAAGAATGAAACTAAAAATAGCTGCCAATTTACATGACCTAGGCAAATTAGCTGTTTCTAATAAAATATTGGACAGTCATAATAAACTAACCAATGAAGAATTTCATAAAATAGAAGAACACACATATTATACAAGAATAGCCCTGCAGCCAATTAAAGGTTTTGAGGATATAACTGAATGGGCAGCAAATCATCATGAGAAACTAAACGGTAAGGGATATCCATTCGGGCTAACAGCGGAAGAGTTGGATTTTAATTCCAGACTTATGGGATGTTTAGATATATATCAAGCTCTTACAGAAGAGAGACCATACAGGGTTCCTATGTCTCATAAGGAAGCAATGAATGTGTTAAATAATAGCGCAGAACAAGGATTTATTGACGTTGGAATTGTAAGAGATATTGATTTTGTCTTTGGTTAATGAGAGACAACCTTATATAAATAATTTTAAAAATGGCCATCTCAGAATAGAATTTGATTTCTATTGTGGGATGGCCTTACTTTATATTCACAAATGTATAGGTTTACACTATCCGTTGAAAAATAATTAACATATAAAATGGCTTAAAACAGAGAATAAACTATGAAAAATAAGATTAATTTCGACAGATAGGCTATAACAGTAGCAAGAATTATCTCATTGAAAATATTGAAGATTTCAGTTTTTTAAGGCGCTTGGACTATAATTTATGTAGTCAAGCGAAAACAGAATATAAATTCCTTATTGAAGCAAACTAGGAAAAAAGGAGGGCGAAAGATGCCAGATATTCTATTTATTGGATCACTTCTTATTGGATTTATAGTATTAAAATTCCTTGCTGATTTGTGTGACAAACAACTTGAAATAAAAAAGGGGTAATAGGAGGTTTATAATATGTGGGCCTTAATGATAGTAATTATATTGTTGTTTATCTATCTGGGTTATGCACTTCTTAATCCGGAAAAATTTTAAAGATGAATAATCAGGAGGAAATTTTAAATGGAAGTTTTGCAAATAATTATACCATTGGTGATTTTTATGCTGCTGGTAATTCCAACAGGTAAGTATCTATACTACGTAAGCACTGGAGAAAAGAACTTTGGTGACAGATTTTTTAATCCTATAGACAATTTTATTT
>JAUZPI010000061.1 GCA_030706015.1 Bacillota bacterium | reverse complement strand
CCAACTGTTGAAGAGCTGCTTATGAATGTATTAAATAATAAAGAAATGCCTCTTGCTAAAACCAAAGACATAGGGCATGGAACTGACTCCAAGTGTATAGCCCTAGGAAAATTTAGGTCCGTAGTCTCAAGGTCTAGCGAATTACTAACTGGTAGAAGGGGAAATACAGCAATGAAGGATATGAAAACAAACTTAATATTAATTACTTTAGGGGCAATTATATTAGCCGTTGAATTTACTGTTAAGATTGATGGTATATTAGGATGGTTTTTAACATCAGCGGGAGTGATATTAATAGGTATAGGTCTATTTTATAAATCAAAAAATCCAATAAAAATGCTTCTGGAGATATTTTTAAATATATTTTAAAGTGTTTCCGAAATAAAAGTTACAGGAGATAAAATGAGTAAACAAGCTTTTAATAAATCGCAATGGAAAAGAATAATAGAAGATAATTATGGCATTGGCAGTATTAAAGAGATAAAGCCAATCTTAGAAGGAGCATCTTCTGAATGCTTTCATATTATAACTGAAAAAGGAGAGTATTTATTTAAGGACATAGAAATGATTTTTATGAATCACCCAGATAAGGAACCTTTAATAAACAGCGCTTTGTCAGAAAAAGGGATTCCTGTGTCCAAGTTTTGTAAAACTAAAGCTGGTGAATATCTAGGACAACACATGGGGCATACCTTCCATTTGCAAAGTTTTATAAAAGGGAAAGTTTTAGAATTAAATAAAGCACCAGAATGGTTTATGGAGGACAGTGCCGTAATGCTAGGCAGAATTCATAAGGCATTAGAAGAAATTCCATTACTAAGCAGCGGAATAGGGGAAGACTTCTTTAGGTTTATGACACCTGAAAATGCTAAAGCCTCTTATGAAAAGTCTTTAAATATGGCGATGAAGTGTAACGAACAACAGAATATTATTGATTTAGAATATAGAATAAAGCTATTAGGTAAGATAAAGAATATCAGATTAGAATTGGACAAGTTTACCTATAAGAACACACATGGTGATTATTTTATCAGTCAGATTTTATGCGGTGATAATTCCATCAATGCTGTTATTGATTTTACCTCCGCCTGCGTTCATCCTGCATGCTGGGAGTTAATAAGGTCATATTCCTATGCAGATCCTAAGTGTGCTAGTGGAAATATAGATTTTGAAAACCTGGCAAAATACATATATAATTATATGAAATATAGTAAGCTAAATAATTATGATATTAAAATGATGCCATACTTGTATTTTTATCAGCTTGCAGTATGCGATTATTTTAGTCAATATTATGAGTCAAGTAATTCTAATAAAAAGGTACTTTGTCATTATGCACATTGGTCTACAATGCTTTGCAGATGGTTTGAGAAAAATATTGATGAATTAGCAAGCAAACTCATAAAGCAATTTTGTTAAAAGGCGTAAGAGAATTATATATATTAAGAAGTAGTATATACTGATTGATAGTATTAAGAAAAGAGGGATTAAGTATGCTTTGTAAATTTAAATTTATTACATCTATTTCGCTCTGTGCAGGGTCTATTAGTGTAACTATAGACGATTCCTTGTACAGAGATAATTTAAAAATCGTCTAGTACATAATAGGCTTTGCACTCTTTAATTTAATAAAAATTAAAGGAGCGAAGTCAAATGAATAATATAAATTTTAGGGAAATACTAAAATTAAAGAATTTTTTACTACTTTGGGTTGGGCAATCACTATCTCAATTAGGTAGTTCAATTACAAGTTTTGCATTGAACATTTGGATTTATCAAGAAAAGAAGGAAGCAATGTCAGTAGCATTACTTTCATTTTTTTCTTATTTGCCCTATGCACTTGTTGGAATATTTGCAGGAGCATTAATTGATAAGTTTCAAAAGAAAAAGTTACTGCTTATATGTGACAGCGTTTCAGCTATGTGTACTTTAAGTATATTTTGTTTAATGTATTTTGGTGCTTTACATCTATGGACTTTGTGTGTAATTAATGTGGCGGCAGGATTTATGAATGCTCTTAAATCACCAGCGTTAAAGGCTGGTACTGCACTTATTGTTCCAAAAGAAAGTTATACTACAGTGAGTGGACTGAATTCATTATCTGATTCTATTATTTCAGTGTTTAGACCTGTTTTGGCCACTTGTATAGTTTCTATAGCTGGGATAAAGGCAGTGTTTATAATTGATTTTATTACTTTTGTTATTGCGGTTTTATCCTTATTAATACTAGTTCAGTTTCCTTCTGAAGGCAGGATTTGCGGTGAAGCTCAGAGCAAATATAATTTAATTACTGAAGGTCTACAAGGCTTTATATACCTTAAAGAGAATAAAGGTTTTTTATATTTGATATTTTTTATGGCAGGAATCAATTTTCTTGCAGCAATAACCTTTTTCAATATACTTCCTGCAATGATATTAGCTCGTACATCAAATAATGAAAATATTCTAGGTTTAGTTAGTGGGTCCATTGGTTTAGGGGGTATCGTTGGCGGCTTGCTGGTAACTGTTCTTAAACCCGCAAAAAATAAAGTTAAAACTATATTTATTTCATCGGCTTTAGCCTTTTTATTATGTGATATACCTCTTGGCGCAGGCAGAGCAGCTTTCATTTGGATTTTTGCAGCATTTATAGGCAGTCTGCCTATACCTTTTCTTAATGCAGCTGAAAACTACTTATTAATGACAAAGATACCTAGTAACATTCAAGGGAGAATATTTTCGCTACAAGGCTCATTAGTATATATCACAGTATCTGTGGGTTATGTTTTAGGTGGACTACTTGCTGACAAAGTTTTTGAACCTTTAATGCTTCATTCAGAAAAAACAGCGCATTTGTTGGGCTACCTTGTTGGAGGGGGAAAGGGTTCAGGTATGGCTTTAATGTTTATTATAACAGGTATATTAGGTGGTTCCCTTAGCATTGCAGCTTATTTTAATAAGGACATTAGAAGTTTAGAGTAACAGCACTAATTCTTATAGAATATTGCTAAAAATTTTTTGAAAAATAAAAAACTTAACTAGAGGGGCAAGACCTTATGGATTAAAAAATATAGAAAAGGAGATAAAGATGAATATTAACAGCTTTATAAAAACTCATGGACTAGGAAATGAGTATATTGTTTTAGATGAAGAGAATATAAATTTTGAGTTATCTGAAAAGGCAATTCAAAGGATATGTAATGTAAACTTTGGTATAGGTTCAGATGGAATTTTGCTTAAAGTGGAATCAAGTAAAGCAGATTTTGGATTAAGGATTTTTAATCCAGATGGTTCTGAAGCAGAGAAGAGCGGAAATGGACTAAGAATATTTTGCAAGTATATTTATGATTATGGCTTTACTAATAGTGAAAAGTTTTCTGTAGAAACAAAGGCAGGGACAGTACAAGCTAATATTATTGAAACTTCGAACAATAAAGCAAAACTAATATCTGTGGATATGGGGAAAGCAAATTTCAACGCTAAGGAGATTCCTACTAATTTTGTAAAGCAAGAAGTAATAGGAGAAAGATTACAGGTTGATGATAGAGAATATGAAATAAATTGTGTTTCCATGGGAAATCCTCATTGCGTTATTTTAAAGGAAAAATTAAGTATTGATGAGGTGAAAAAATACGGAAAACTTATAGAAAATCATAGTCAATTTCCAAATAGGACTAATGTTCAATTTGTAAGACCAATATCTAAGAGTGAAGCCGAAGTGTTGATATGGGAAAGAGGTGCTGGTTTTACATTAGCCTCCGGGAGTTCATCTTGTGCAGCTGCCAGTGTTTTAAGAAAAAGGAATTTAGTTGATAGTAAAGTTAAAATCAAAATGCTTGGTGGAGAGTTATTAATAGAAATAGATGATGCTTGGAATATTAAAATGACTGGAGAAGTCAGACAAATTGCCGAAGGAGTTCTAAGTGATGAACTCATCGAAGATTTATGTAGAGGCTAAATGGGGGGAAGGAATATGCAAAAGGCTGATAAGCCGAAGAACAGACTTTTTTATATCGATAACATAAGATTATGCATGATTATTATAGTAGTTTTGGTGCACACAAGTGTAACCTATAGCGGAATTGGCAGCTGGTACTACGTTGAAGATAAGTCCATTGATACAGTGTCAAAGATTTTATTTGCTATGTTTAATACCTTTTCTCAGGCGTATTTTATGGGATTTTTATTTTTAATCGCAGGATATTTTATTCCAGCTGCCTTTGATAAAAAGGGTTTTGGCAAATTTGTTAAGGATAGATTCATAAGACTTGGAATACCAGTGACAATTTTTATTTTTATCATCCATCCTTTTATGGTGTATCTCCTAATGAAAGTTATTATTAATAAACCAGTACCTAAAATTACTGACTATTATATTAATTCCATTAAGAGCTTTGGATTCCTAGGAAATACAGGCCCGCTATGGTTTGCCTTTGCATTATTGATATTTTCTATTTTTTACGCAGCTATAAGGGTATTTTCGAAACAAACAATCAGAATAAGTGATTATAAAAAGCAACCAAGCCATCTTTCCATTATACTATTGATACTATTGGTATCAGTTTTGAACTTTATAGTTAGAATTTTTCAGCCCTTTGGAACTGAAATAATGAATATGCAGTTATGTTTCTTCTCACAATACATAACGCTTTTTATTATTGGTATTTTGGCCTATAGAAATAACTGGCTTACAAACTTGTCATACAAATTCGGAACCTTTTGGTTAAAGGCAGGCTTAAGCTTAGGTTTCATAATCTGGCTATTGCTTATGTTATTTGGAGGTCCATTGGCTGGAAAGGAATATTTAATACTTGGCGGGCTTTATTGGCAATCTGCAGTATATGCCCTTTGGGAACAGCTGGTTTGTGCAGGAATGTGTTTAGGTCTGCTTGTAATATTCAGGGATAAATTTAATCATCAAGGTAAATTTGTAAAGTTTCTTTCACAGAATGCTTTTGGAGTATATGTTTTTCATGCACCAATACTTGTAGGTATATCGTTGATATTAAGAAATCTTCATTTATATCCTCTAGTTAAATTTATTATTGTGGGCTTAATAACCTTGGCAGCAGCATTTACTTTCAGCAGCTTAATAAGAAAAGTTCCTTTTTTAAAAGCTGTATTTTCATAGATTTTAATTGGAATAGACATTATAGTACATAGTGCCTATTCCAAATGCTCCATTTAATTTTGAAATTGGGGCCATTTTCTTTACAGTATTTATAGAAGGTTTCAAGAAATTTTATTCTTTCTGGGTTCTTAAAGGAATTAATCCGTTCTTCATTAAAATTGGCTAATAACAGCTGTCTCTTTATTATGTCATCAAAGGTAGCTTGATTATAGTTTTTTATCATATCATACATAATCATAAAGGTAGTGGTTCTTCCTATACCTTTCTTACAGTGAAAGTGCAGCCAGCTATTTTGGGGTTGAGAGTTTACAAAATCAATAAAATAATCAACCATATCATTAGTAGGAATTTTGCCGTCTGTTACAGGTATACGTACATATGATAATTGTTTAGAAGTAACAAGTTGATTTTCACTTTGAACCTTTGCAGGCACTATTGTTTTGCCGGGATGATTATAGAAAGAAATAGGAGTATTAAGTTTAATGCCAGCCAGTTTGTTAGCTTCATTCATTAAAACTTCCGTCCTTGTTAAACCCATATTGGCGTTGTTTTTAGAATTTGACCAGCTGACAGGCAGGCCGTTTATAAATCCATGTGATTCCTGTCTTAAGTCAATAACAGTAATAGGTGAGGAGGTCCCTATTTTGTTTATTAATAACGGCAAATTATACTCTGAAAATTGCTCACTGCCAGAAATATTTAATTTATCAAGTCCTTTGAGATTCAAATTAGCATCCTTCAAATTCGTTAAATCAGAAGTTTTGCGGAACTTATGAGGAAGGGCATTATAATTTAATGAATCCAATACAAGATTTACAGTATCCGTTTCATTAGAATACAAATTACACGCATGTATTATTTGGTCTCCAATGGTTAGTGAAAATAAAAATATAAGAAAGATAGTGAAATAGGTTGCAAGCTTTTTATACATTTATCATTACCTCATTATAGGAAATATAAATTTTCTAGGTATATTTTATACTGTTGAAATATTTTTTATTCAGTAGAATCCCAAAATAAAAAGGAGAGCAGACAAAATGAAAATTATTAAACTCATAATTTATGGTTTGATTTTCTCAATATTATTTATGACGGGATGTTCTAAAGAGATTTCAGCAAAAACTATAAAAACACTTAAATTTGAGAATATTAAGGCAGCAAGAATTGAATTGGCGAGAACAGGCGGAAGTCCGACTAAAAACTATACCTTTGATTTTAATAATCCTGATCATGTTAAGTTGCTTAAAGATATTGTAAATTCTTTAAATACTGGTAAGGTTCAAGGGGAAGCTGATGAAAGGATTAGTAACAAAGGCAGCTCGCCTACAGTATTAATTTTAGAACTAAAAAATGGTTCAATAATTCAAATTAAAGCCGCTGTGGAGAATAAGACCACCAAGCTTTCACATGGTTCAACTGAGGTCTCACAGATTGATATCCCAGGCGAAATTATCATAAGCACAAATACAAATGAAAAACCTATTAGAATGCTGTCCCCAGAAATAAGAAAATTAATTGACAATAAAGTCAAAATTTAAATGCTTGGTGAAGAGTTATTTATAGAAGCAGCTGATAATTGGAATATAGAATGACTGGAGAAGTAAGAAAAATAGCTGAAGGAAACTTAAGAGATGAATTTATAAAGAATTTAAACAAATAAAGGTGGTATTTATTTGAAAGATATAATTAGTATAACAGAAGAACATGTTTTGGAATGTTCAGGGTTATATGTTGATGTTTTTAATGGTGAACCCTGGAATGACAAGTGGATACTTGAAACTGCCTATAGAAGATTACATGACTTTTTTATGACTCCTAATTTTGAAGGTGTTCTATATATGGCAGGTGATAAAGTTAAGGGTGCTATATTGGGGAACTACGAGCATTATGATAATATGATACTCTACAATTTAAAGGAAGCATTTGTTTCTAGTGAGTTGCAGGGAAAAGGAATAGGCCGCGAAATGCTTAGCGAATTAGAGCTGCGAGTTAAAGCACAAGGTGCAGCAAGGATTATTCTCTTAACTTCAAAAGGAAATAAGACAAGTGAGTTTTATCTAAAGAATGGTTTTGGAGAATTTAAAGACATGGTTTTTATGGGTAAGGATATTTAAAATAGGATAAAAGCTTTGATAATAATTGCAGCATGAATTATAATTAGACAATGAAAAGAGAATGTGCATTCATATTAGAAATGTGTAAATGTCTTAATTGTTTATAGAATATATAGTTTAGAAGGAATAGTAAATGGAAAAAGTTGATTTAAGTAAAGAAAAGATATTAAAATATGCTAGTGAACTTATAGATACAGAAGGAGTAAGAGCCTTAAGTGTAACAAAAGTAGTGAACAATTGTAAAATTAGTAAGTCCACTTTTTATAAACACTTTTCTTCCAAGGAAGACTTAATTTCTGAAATTAAATCTTCTTCTAATAAAGATGAATCCAATTTTTATTCCATACGAGAGGAAATATTGCAAAAGGCTATAGAAGAGTTCTCGAAAAAACCTTATGAGAAAATTGATATTGATACTATAGCCAGCGCTGTTGGCTTAAAAAGGTCCTCTATATACCGCTATTTTTCAAGCAAAGAGGAGCTCTTGGAAGCAAGTTTGAAAAATGAAATTGTAAACAGAAAAAAACTAGAAGAACACTTAAAAAGTATTCCCTTTGAGCCGTCTATATTTTTGCAGAAAATATTTGACTATGCCATTTCGTATTTTAATAAGAAATATAACAATTTAATGTTTTATAATGCTTTACATTACTCAAAATTAAACAACAATATAAAAGTAATTTTAGATGATATGTGGAGTCAAACTATTAAGCTGATAGAAGATATCTTTAAGAGGGGAAAAGATGAAGGTATATTTAAAAGAAATATTGACTGCAGGGCATTAGCTGAGATGACATTTTCTTATATAGGTGGATTAGGTATTTTTTCATATGAACATTATAATGAACTGGGAAAACAATTTATAGAGTTACTATTTAGAGATATAAAAATATAATTAAGAGTACAAAAAGTTAGAGCTGCTAAGATAATAAAGCAGTGGCTCTAACTTTTTTCTTTTTAAAGCTATCTAAGGAATATTGAAATGAAGCTCTGATGGAAAAAAATAAAATACTTACCAGAATAGTATTGACAAAGCCAAAATGTGATAGTAAAATTACAGTACAATTAGCAACTACAAGTTTCAAGTAGTATCTGAATTAACTGCTAGTCACCATAGTTACTGTGTTAACCATTTTTAATAAAGTGGTTAGCGACTAGTGTTAATCCTACTAAATCTATAAGAATAGTTTGAAATTCATATAAACTGACCAAAAAAATTGGAGGTTGAATTTCTTACTTAAATAAAAACAGCTGGCTTTAAGTTTTTATAAAATAAATTAATTTTATAGGAGGAGAGTGAAATAATTTATGAAAAATACAAAGATTGTACCAAATTACTTTGATAATGCTTTAATTAAACCTATGCATCTCAGGTTAATATTTTTAGTTGCAATTGCTTATTTCTTTGATATAGCAGATAATTATAATTTTAGTTTTGTTGCTCCAATATTAATTAAATCTTGGGGGCTCTCTCTGACGCAGGTTGGACAGATAAATTCAGTATTCTTTATTGGTATGTTTGTTGGAGGTTTGTTAGGTGGATTTATTTCTGATAAATTAGGAAGGAAAAAAGGTTTTATCATATCTATATTTATTTTTTCTATTTTCTCTATAATTAATGGATTAGCACCGAATTTTGTAACTTTTATAATGGGAAGATTTTTTACAGGTATTGGAGTGGCAAGTTTGGTTATCGTTTCAACACCTTATTTGTTGGAGATGCTGCCTAAAGACAGCAGAGGTAAGTGGCAGGCTATTGCTGTAGGAGCAGGATGTGCTGCTATACCCGTAATTGGTATTATTGTAAAAGTGATAACACACGTTGGTCCTAATGCATGGAGAATAGTTTACTTTATCGGAGGCTTAGGTTTAATAACAGCTGTGCTCGGAATATTTTGGCTTAGAGAATCGCCAAGATGGCTAGTATCTAAGGGGAGAGCAGCAGAGGCTGAGAAAATCGTTGAAGAAATAGCAGGGCAAAAATTAGATTTAACTAGTTCTATAGTAAAAGAGGTAGCAGTAACAAAAATAAATAAGAATATAAAGGATATTGTTAGCAGAAAAAATATTAAAAATACTTTAGTGCTTCTTTCAATATTCACCATTGCTTATCCAGCAGCATTTATTTTTATTAATTGGGCACCAACTTTATTCAGCACAAAGGGTTATTCTCTACAAGATACTTCACTTCTGACTTTATTTATATCCTTTGGAATGGTAGCAGGTCCTTTCTTTGCTTCTCTAATTTCAGATAGATTTGGAAGAAAGGTATCCATAGTTGTTGTTTTTATGATAGCAGCAGTGTTGTCCGTTGTATATGCTGATCTACAAGCTAAGGCTGTTATTATAGCTGTTGCTGTAATTATAGCAATGATGCTACAAGCTAATAGCCCGCTAACTTTAGCTTATCTAGGTGAATTATATCCAACTAATATACGCAGTACAGCAGTAGGTATCGTATATAGCCTGGGGAGATTAGGCATTGCCTTGGTTAGCGCAATAGTTCCTATAGTAAATACTAAGTATGGATATATGGGGGTATTTTCACTAATGGGAATATTATTATTAGTCAGTTCCACTATCACTGGAATATGGGGAGTGCATACATTTGGTAAATCTCTTGAGGAATTAAATGATACATTACAAGATTCACAAGTAAAAATATACGGTTAAAGAATAAGTTTAATCCTACTATTCACATAGGATATCTTAGATATATTTATTGATTAACTAAATTTATTAATGGAGGATTTATTATGGTAATTAATAGTGTAAGTATAAATGAAATTATGCCTAAAGAAAGACTTCCAGAGCTGCTTGATGGCGTGAGTACAATTGGAATAGATATTGGCTCTCGTCAGTCCAAGGCAGTTTTGATTCATGACAACCAGCTATACACAGTTATAAGTGCAAGCGGAGTTGATTCTCAAGAAACAGCAGAGCGCTTGATTGCTAGGCTTGTTAAAGGAGCAGAGATTGAAAGAAGTGAAATTTCATGGATTGTTGGAACTGGTTATGGCCGCGTAGCTATGCAGTTCCAGGATATTCCCTCTGGAGTGATGACAGAGATTACCTGTCATGCTCTTGGCGCACATTTCCTTAATGCCGGAACCAGAACAATTATAGATATTGGAGGGCAGGATTGTAAGGCAATTAAAATCGATCCTGAAAATGGTCATGTTATTGAATTTGTTATGAACGATAAATGTGCAGCAGGTACAGGCAGATTCTTAGAAAAAACAGCAGAGATGCTTGGATATTCTCTTGAAGAACTTGGTGACCGCGTTTTGGAATCCAAAAAGAAACTTGAAATCAGCAGCCAATGCGTGGTTTTTGCAGAGTCAGAAATTATTTCTCTTAAGGCACGTGGAGAAAAGCGTGAGGATATCGCAGCTGGTATTCATTTTGCGGCAGCACGACGTGTTAAAAACTTGGTAAAACGTATTGGACTTGACCCAGAGCTAGTATTTTCAGGTGGTGTTTCAAATAATCTTGGCATGAAGCATGCTCTTGAGGATTTACTAAAGAATCCTATCAAAACAACTGCATTAGATACAGTTTACTGTGGCGCTCTTGGTGCAGCAGTGCTTGCTAAAAGAGCGTTTAGAGATAGCAGCATAGCAAAAGAAAGTTAGGAGGAAAGATAATGAAAATCGAAGAAGTAATAGATCCAGTTCTTGTAGACGAGATTTCAGATATTACTGTGCTTGGTGTGGACATTGGATCAAGAAATGCAAAAGCAGTTCTGATACATGAGCGTCAAATATATACAGCTCTTGTTCCAACAGGTGTTAACATGCAGATAACAGCAGAAGAATTGCTAGAGGAGGTATTTGAGAAGGCAGGCATTACCTCTGAACAATTAAATTATGTTGTGGGTACTGGTTATGGACGTGTATCCATTATGTTTACAGGTATTCCAACTGAAATTCTCACTGAGATTTCCTGTCACGCTATGGGAGCACATTATTTGAACGCAGGCACACGTACCATTATAGACATTGGTGGTCAAGATGCAAAAGGAATACAAGTTGATCCTAAAACAGGTAAGGTTGTAAAGTTCAAGATGAATGATAAATGTGCTGCTGGTACAGGAAGATTCTTGGAAAAGGCTGCAAATTTATTAGGTTTAACAATGCATGAGGTTGGACCAGCTTCCTTGAAAGCTAAAAAGGAACTGGAGGTCAGCAGCCAGTGTGTAGTTTTTGCAGAGTCTGAAGTTGTATCTCTTAGAGCTAAAGGGGAATCCTGTGAAGATATTGCTGCTGGTATACATTTTGCATCTGCAAAACGTGTTATCAGCCTGCTTAACCAAATTCCTTTGGAGGCAGACCTTGTATTTACAGGTGGTGTATCTAATAATATCGGTATGAAACATGCATTAGAAACTTTATTAGGTCACAAAATTGTTATTCCACGCCTAAACATGGTTTACGCAGGTGCTTTGGGAGCTGCAATTTATGCTCAAAGGCTAGCTGCTAAGGTCAGCAATACAAGAAACCAGGAGATCACTTCACAAAAGGCGGATCTTTCTGATTTAACTCGTAGAATAGAAGATGCAGAAATGTCTATTATAGAGCGTAAGGATGTTAAAAAGATAGGATATCTCTGCACTTATACACCAGTAGAACTACTTAGTGCTGCAGGTGTAGCATATACAAGACTTGCAAAATGCGGTGAACCTAATGTAGTTGGTCAAGGTGAATTAATAACAAAAAGCGTATTCTGCGATGTTACTAAGAGTCTTTTAGGTAATTTTATGACTAAAGAGCCGCTGCATGATGCCTTAGATCAGGTGGTTACCTTCTATACTTGTGATTCTATGAGAGCTGCCTCAGATGCAATTGATAACTACTTTAAGCCTACACATGGATATGTGGTTCCACGAGGCAGTGAAAAAGAATCCGTAAGAAAGCTTTTCCGTGAAGAAATTATTAATTTCAAAAACGATTTAGAAAACCTTACAGGAAAACAAATAGATGAAGATAATGTTCGTGAAAATATAAGGCTTTATAAACAAATTAGACAGTTAATTAAAGACATATCTGATTTGAGAAAGCGCAATAATCCTCCAATTTCAGGTACTGATTTCTTGGAGATTACTAGAGCTTTTAGAACAATTCCAGCTCAAGAACAGCTTCAAATATTAGGCGATATTTATAATAGATTATCCAGCATACAAGATGATGAAGCTCCACGTCTTCGTATAATGATAGCAGGTGGTATTATGGCTGACGGTGACCGTCGTATTATGGACTTGCTTGAAAAAGATTTAGGAGTAAATATAGTGGTGGAAGATCACTGCACAGGACTAAGTCCTTTCTATTACCGTTTTGAAGAAACAGATGATCCATGGAAAGACCTAGCTGCCACATATTTAGATCAAGCTCCTTGTGCAAGACAATATCCTCTTTCTACAAGGGTAGATTTTTCAGCTAAATTGGCTGAGGAATATAAGGTAGATGCAGTTATTTACACTTATCTAAAGTTTTGCCCATGTTATGGTATGACAAAGAATAGTTTCATGAAGAAGTTTCAAGATATGGGCATACCTGTTTTAGAACTTGATAGTGATTATTCTCAAGGTGATACAGGCCAGATAAAGACACGTCTTGAGGCCTTTATAGAAGTTTTAAAAGAAACGAAAGGGGGCAGCAAATCTTGATAGATGAAAAGATTTTAAAACCAAAATTTATTGAGGAACCTAAAAATCAATTAGAATATATTGAACACAGTAAGCAGCAGCACAGCTATTCAAAGGCAGTTAATGATCTTTTTGATTTAGCTTTGACATATATTCAGGATGCTGAAAAAGGAGCTCGTGAAGGACGTAAAGCAGCTTGGACTCAAGGTGTTTTCGAAGCACCGCTGTTCTATGCTTGTGATACAGTGCCAATGTCAGCTATAGATCTTGGTCGTCTAAGTTCACGTAACTCAGTTCAAGTAGCAGAAGAGACTTTCGATCTTCCTAAAGAAACCTGCTCAATGATTTCCGTTTTGCTAGGTGAGTGGATTTTGAGACGTGAAACTTCTGTAAAAAAGGTAGTAGCATTTAACAATGCCTGCGAGCCCTTCAATATGGGTTATGAGCTAATACGTGAACAGGGCTATGATATCTTTAGGGTGGAAGGAGCAATTCGTCCTAAATCAAATCATGACGGCAGATTAGAACAAATGGTAGATTTTCTTGTTAGTGAACTTCAGGATTTAGCAATTTGGCTTACTGGTAAAAAGATAGATGAAGAAAAAATGTCTAAAGAGATTGCCCGCATGAACAGGATTTTGGGCAAGGTTAGAAAAATCATGGAACTTAGATTGAAAAATCCGCTCTATATAAAGAGTTTACCAACCATGTTCATATTGATGGGATCAGGACATTATTTTGGAAAACCTGAAGCCTTTGAAGCTGTTCTAGACAGACTTATTGAAGAGCTGCAAACTGCTGATATAGTACCTTCACCATTAGGAAAAGTAGTACCACTTACTTGGATAGGTGCTCGTGGTTTAGAATTTGGAGTGTATAAAGCTGTTGATGATTGTGGGGGAGCTCTGCTTAGCTGGTTTACTCCAAATCCTTATGATAGAAATTGGCGCGAAGACGTACCTCCATTAGAAAGTATGGCAAGATACATTCTAGATTATTTCCTTGTAGGTTCACCTGTAAATCAGATTAAAGGAATAGAAAGAATGATAGAGCAATCATCATCAAAAGGAATCTTCTTCTATCATTATGTAGGCTGTGCATTTGGTGGTGTCCACGTTGAAATATTCCGTGATTACTTCAGAAAAATAGGAATATCCAGCATTGGTCTTGACGGATGTTTCCAAGTAGGAGCACCTTCGGGACAATTACTTACACGTGTTAGAGCATTTATTGAGATGCTTTCCTAAATCTAATATTAAATAAATTACAAAAAGGTAGAGTGGAAAAATGCTTTACCTTTTTTATATTTAAAATATAAACACTTAATAGTATTAGGTTAGTTGTGTTATAATTGTATTAATATACCATACAATGCGATTTACATAGAGAATGATAAGGATTAGTTTTGAAAGGCTTTAGGTAAGTGGTTTTGTTCAATCACAATTAGTAGGAGTTGATATTAATGGAGCAAAAGGATTTGGTGAGAATAATTAAAGAGGACGAACTTGATCGATTATTGAAATTGTACAAGCAATTACATGTAGAGGATGAAGAATTAAATCAGGATGAAAATATAAGTGAATTGTGGAAAGAACTATGTGAGGATCCCAATACCTATTATTTAGGCGTTGAAGTAAATGGACAGTTAGTTTCTACCTGCGTGTTAACTATAATCAAAAACCTAACCAGAGGGGCCAGACCTTACGGATTGATTGAGAATGTAGTCACCCACGAAGAACATAGGAAGCATGGCTATGCTAGAAAGGCACTAACAAAGGCTTTAGAAATTGCATGGGACAAAAATTGTTATAAGGTAATGCTGATGACTGGTTCTAAGAAAGAGGAAACGTTAAGGTTCTATGAGAATTCAGGCTTTAAAAGAGGAGAAAAAACAGGTTTTATAGCAAAACCTCGAAGAGATAAATTATGTTAGAAAAATCATTTGGTGAAAAGCTTCAAGGAATAGAATACAGAGATAGAGTAGGTGCCTATGCAATTATTTTTGGAACACCAGGCATGGGCGGTATGCCAAGCAGCATCATTGAGAGGAGTTAAACAATTATGAACAGAATTGAAGTTTTAAGAGAATATATTGATGAAGTGCTTTTGAATATGGCAGATGTTGAAGAACGAAGATGTGCATATTTGCATTTATATGGTGTTAGTCAATTATGTACGTTTATTGCATTGAAGCGTGGCGAAAACGCTGAACTTGCATCAATGGCAGGGATGCTTCATGACATATATTCATACGCTAAGATGGACACAAAAGATCATGCACACAAAGGTGCTATTTTAGCAAGAGAAATATTGACGTCATTGGAAATAACAAATGATGATGAAACCAGATTAATTTGCGATGCTATTTATACCCATAGTGAAAAAGAAGTTGTGCATTCTGATTTTAATGAAGTTTTGATAGATGCAGATGTATTACAGCATTGCTTATACAATCCTATGTTTGAAATTATGGAGCATGAAAAAGATAGATATGAAAAACTTAAGATTGAATTTGGCATTTCATAAAATACTAATAATTCGTTATAAGAGTGAAATTATGTAGGTCGGTGATAAGGTGGTATTATCAACCAGAATATCATGGGAAAGTGTTTAGATTATCTGAAATACTGTCAATAATAAAGGAAAAGGGACTACCAGTGGAAGGCTGTTTGACAAAACTTCCGGCTGATTTTTCCGGTATATTGAAGCACAAGGTTGGAAGCATAAAATACTTAAGAGATATCTAAAGAATTAAAAAAGTTGGAAGTATAATAAGAAATTAAAAGGAGCTGAACTTATGTTAGAAAACCTCAATCTTAATGCGGAAAGATTTTTGGGCTTTGCCGACATTTATGATAGTGCCAGACCTAAGTGCCCTAAAAAGGTTATGGAAATTATAGTGGGATACTTAGGAAGAAACCCATCTCTTGTAGTAGATCTAGGTTGTGGTACAGGACTTTCCACAACGATATGGAGTGAGGTAAGCAGCAACGTTATCGGTATTGAACCAAGCCCTGATATGATTAGGGTGGCAAGAGAGAAGGCAGCTTTTCTAGAGAATGTAAAATTCATATCTGCATTTTCACATAATATCGGATTAGAAAGCAATTCAGTAGATGTGATTACATGTTCTCAATCTTTTCATTGGATGAATCCAGAAATTACTTTGAATGAAGCCTCAAGAATATTAAAAGAAGGTGGTATTTTTGCAGTTTATGATTGTGACTGGCCGCCTGTATGCAATTGGGAAGCAGAACTTGAATACAACAAACTTATTGAAAAAGTAAACGAAATTGAAGCTACACATCCAGCTGTTAAAAATAAATCTATTAAGTGGGATAAAGAAAATCATTTCTCTAATATAAAAAATAGCGGCAATTTCAGATATGTAAGAGAAATAGTATTCTCAAATACTGAAATATGTAATGCAGAAAGATTTATTGCAATTGCTCTAAGTCAAGGAGGGCTGCAGGCGATTATGAAAGCCGGCATTGATGAAATTAATCCGTTTTTGGCTTCTTTTAAAGAAAGGATTGCTGAGATTTTTGGTGATAGCGAATTTGAGATAGGCTTTTGCTATCGTATGCGAATTGGGGTCAAATAGATTTATATTAGCTAATAATGTAACAAGTAAGCTTTTATAAGAACAATCATGAAAATATAGATATGGTAGAAAAGCTTAATATTATAACAGCCATAAGATGGTTTGATATATAAAACACTTATGGCTGTTATTTATTTTAACTTGGTATGATAATTTTGACTAATTCAAATCTGTATCGAATTTATATTGGTTCAAAAGTTTGCTTGTTCCTTTGAAGAGTTCTTGTATAAAGTATTACAGTCAGCTTCTTTGTAGTTTTCGATAATATTGATTAAGCTGCTTCTTATAATTTTATATTATTTCTGATAGAACCCCAATCAAAACTCGCCGTAAACAGTAGTGACCTTGTGGAATATAGTGGTATAATTGCTTTAAGATTGAATTGACTTAAGGAGTAAGTGATATATGAGATTAAATATGAAATGGAGCAAGCTGAAAAATATAATTGAGAATAAGATATGTGAGAAGTTACAAAATAGAATAAGCCTAAATTTAACTCACTACAGAGCTGCCCATGAACCGGAAAGCAGGTTTTGGATAACATATGACGGTGAAGAAATAATAAGCATTTCCTAGTAAAGAAGTTCTATGATCTACGATGTGGCTTAGAGGTAATAGATAGAATTTGAGATTAAGTTGTAACTAATCTTTATGTTGAATGTGAATAAAAAGGAGCAAGTATCATGAAAAAATATTATTTATTGATAGCTGCCCTGGTGGTTAGTCTATTATTTGGAACTTATACTTTTTTGGGCCAAAGACAACAAAAACGGTATGCAGATGAAAAGTTTGTAGAATGTATAGGTCAGGTTGCTTCATGCTTTGCGGTGGACTATAGCAAGGTGAATGATGATATAAAGAACTATAACCTTAGTAAGGCAGCTTCTAATCTACAAGCAGCGAGGGATATATTACCTCTAACTTCCTATGCTAAGGTTCAAAGTAAAGAACCTAATACAGCAAATGCAATATCTGATCTTTATTTGTGCATGACAGTAGAACGTACAACTAATTCTACCAATAGGCAGATAGCTGTTACAGAAAAAGAAGAAGCTATTTTTAGGTGTTTGGAGAATATAAAAATGAACCCTTCTAATAAAGGCAACTGGGATGCACTGTCTAAAATAACGGATGGCATAAGTTACTAGAAGTATACAGAATTAAATAATTATAAATATGATTGAGGGTGTTAAAATGATAGGTCTATTTATTATTTTTATGGGAGTCGGTATATTGCTTTGCATATTGGGGGCTATAATGTACAAGTATAAAAAGATCGAGATGCTTTCCTTATACGATGTCCGTAAGAAATATGATAGAGAAGGATTAGCGAAGGCCGCAGGAACAGATCTCATCACTATGGGAATATTGACTTGTATAGTAACTATAGTTTTTATAATAGTTCCAGGAATTAATATATTTATATTTGGTATAGTTTTTACGTTTATAATCACTTTTTATAGTATAAAAGCAACAAAAGAGTTGAAAAAATATGAAATTCAATAAGATATAATAGGTTATGTAAAACTGAGACATTGGCTGGCTGCTCATCTATATAATTAAGGTGGTCATATAGTATTATAGAAAATGTAACAGAAGAAAGACATTACATTTGTATAGATATTATTTAAGCTTACAGAAAACAAAACAAGGGTGAGGTGTCAGAATGGAGTACATGGGAAACCAAAAATATTGGGATGATAAGTTTGCCAATAGGAATGACAAGCCATTAAGTCCTGAGAGCTCATTAGTTGAAAATATAAGTTGTTTTAAGAAAGGGACTGTACTTGATATTGCTTGTGGTGATGGCAGGAACACTATGTTTCTTATTGAGAATGGCTTTAGAGTAACAGGGATTGATTTCAGCAGTATAGCACTTACCCGATTGCAAAGATTTGCTGAAGGAAATAATTATGTTGTTAATACAAAACAAATTAATTTAAGTGTAAGTAATTCATTAAACGACATAGGAATATTCGATAATATTTTAATTAATCACTATAGATTAAGCAAAGAACAACTGGCAAGTATTGAGAAACATATAAATGACAATGGCATTTTATTTATATGTGGTTTTGGAGAAAAGCATATAGTTGACTCCAAAATTAAAAAAGAAGATTTGATTCAAGTCTCTGATTTTTATGATATACATAAAGCATTTGAGTTAGTTAAGTATATTGAAAATGAAGATGATAGAGGATTTTTTGTTACTTATATTTTTCGTAAAAAAAAATTTAGAACAGAGAATGTAATAGATGATTTAGATTTGAGAAATGAGGAAATTAATTCACATTTAGTTAGAATAAATCCACAGATTCGTATTACTGAAGCGGATGAAAAGTATGTAATTGATATGATTAGCTAATTAAAAAATCATAAAGGAGAGAAGTCATAATGAAAAAAGTTATCGGTATAGTTTCTATTATAATTATGCTAACCTCGCTTTCTGCATGTTCTTTAAAAACATCTGATACTTTAAAGTCACAGGAGAAATCAGTAGTTTCAGGCAACAATAGTGAAAAGGCTAAAGCAAATTCCTATGTGGATCTTGATAAATTGCCACAAAAGTATAATTCTGAATTAGCCCGAAGAAATGGTGATGTTGTTGATGTGCATGGAATAAATTTTAATATTGATAAACTTGATATATTTATTAAAAACTTTGAAAATAAAAAATCAACTTTAAAAGATATGGTAAGAATAACAGCTTATACAGACGAAGGAGATGCTATAATACGAGATTTAATTGTAGATAATAAAAATATTAAACTTATTGAAGATAACACAAGGGATAATTTTAGTGTTCCTGCTGATAGAAAAAAAACAGAGTATAAAATAGTAGATATATTAAAAACTAACGAAAATGGTGGTACTGTTTATACTGCAAAAACTGATAAGGGAGAAGAAAGATATTTATTCTTTATAAATGCTAAGTAAAAAGTTAGTATATAGAACTATAAGAAAAAAGTATAACTATAGATATTGTATTATGTATGCAATTTTAAGGGAAGAATGGGATACAAATTATTATCAAAAATAAAATATTATTTTAAATGGGTTTCAAAACAAAACATGTTAGAAATCCATTTTTTTGTTGCAATATACAGTTGGGCTGTATATAATAAGACTATACAGTTTAACTGTATAGTCTCACTTAATAGTTGGAGGGATTTATGAATAGAGATAAGAACTTGCCATTAACAGAAACTACTTATTATATTCTTTTAGCCTTATTGGAGCCTGCACATGGTTATATCATTATGCAAAAGGTTGAGGAACTAAGCAATCAACAGGTTAGGATAGCAGCAGGGACTCTTTATGGAGCCATTGAAAATCTACTAAAACAAAAATTAATACAATCAGTGGACAGCGAAGATAAGAGACGAAAGGTTTATGTTATTACGGAAAAAGGCAGAGAGATTTTACGTTTAGATTTTGAAAGAATGAAACACATGATTAGCCTAACTGAAGGGTTATTATAATTAGGATTGGGAGGGTTTATGATGAGAGTGTTAAAATGTTTTATTAATTTTGATAAAGAGGAAAAATGGTTAAATGAGATGGCCCAAAAGGGATATGAACTGGAAAAGGCGGGGTTTGGATACAAGTTTCATGCTGCAGAACCAGAGGATGCTGTAATAAGGATTGACTACCGTACCTTTAATAGTCAGAAAAATTTTGTGGATTATTGTACCTTATTTGAAGATAGCGGCTGGAAGCATGTTGCAGGAAGTAAATGGTCAGGAACACAATATTTTAAGAAAATTGCTGTTGATGGCGGGGAAGACGATATATTCTCAGATGTTGGTTCCAAAGCAGGTAAATATAAAAGGTTATCTAATACTTGGATGGTACTTGCAATAGCATATATGCCTTTATTTTCAATGCTAATATCTGAGGGAAAGTTTAAGGTATTAGTCAATCCTAAATTACTTTATCTTTCACCAGGGTTGTGGAATGACACTGGGGCAGTATTTTGGGGAAGATTTTTATTTGAGACACCTTTTGCAATAATGAGAGGTTTTCCCTGCTTATTCTTTCCTTTTGCAATAATTTTATATCTTTATTTCGCATTTAAAGCTAAAGCTTTGTATTATAAACAAATAAAGGCCAATTAATCTAAGGGTACCTATAGATTACTCCATAGGTATCCAGTATTGAATTATCTTAAAACTTGAAGAGCATCTGCTACTTTTCTTGCAAAAGCTAATGGGTTGTCTATAGATTCAAAATGAATATACATTAATCTTGGACGGTCAAATAACCAGTGGTTGTGAAGAGCTGTAACTTTAATGTTATGCTCTCTAAGGATAGTGATAAATTCATTAATTTCCTCTTGAAGGATAACTGTTTCTCCTAAATTTAAAGCTCTGCCTTGGCTATCTACATCTTCAAAGGAGAACAAAGCAGCTAAAGCTAATGGTGAATGTGTTGGTCTTCCTAATATTTCTGCTTCTATATTTCTCAAAAAGGTTACAGCACACAAATTATTTGTAGAAGTCAAGATTTCGGCACCAAGTATTCTGGCAAATTCTCTGCAGATGTTACCAGGGTGAGAACCGCAGTGGGAACCAGAATGAGGGCTAGAGTGACTGCTTGAGCATGACATATATTTAACCTCCTATATTATTATTTAGAAAATCAAAACTAATGCTTGTCTAAAATTTTATCGGCAGAATTTGATCTTCTATGTAGTATAGGAGATTTTATTCGTATTATATATTATGAAACTTGTCCTAAAAGTGTTCGTAAGTTTTAACAGCTTTATTAATATTTCTAAAATGTATATAGATATTATTTTGAATTTGATAAGATAAAACTATGGAAAGAAGACTAATAATATAGTACTAAAGAAGGAAATCCTTAAAGATGAAACAGTTGGTTACAATTGAAATAGTTATAGTAAATCTGGAGCAATTATGCCTGGTTCTATGTTTACCTATACTGTGGACAAAAGTCTGCAGCATGGTGTAAAATCGGGGATACTTGTGTCAATTGGCCATGCTATTCTTGAAATGCTTTTAGTAATATTATTATTCATGGGAGCGGCAAAATATCTTGCTGCTGATATGGCTAAGACTATTTTAGGAATAGTAGGAGGCTTGGTGTTAGGCTATATGGGGTTAGGTATGATAAGGGATGTCTACTTGAATAAAGTTTCACTAGAGATTAAAAGAAATGAGAGCCATAGCAGTGGAAATATGATGCTTGCCGGTGCGGTATTAAGTGGATCTAATCCATTCTTTATTGTATGGTGGTCTGTTGTTGGTTTAGCTCTAATAATGAGTTCCTATAATTCCTTTGGTATTATGGGTATTGTAGTGTTTTATATAGGACATATCTTATCAGATATTTCATGGTTTACCTTTGTTGCTGCTCTTGTAAGTAAGACACGACATCTAATTAATATAAAAGTGTACAAAGTTATAATTATTGTTCTGGCAATCTGCCTTATAGGCTTTGGAATAAGTTTCTTCGCAAATAGCCTAAGACTAGCCTTTTAGATGAAGATAACAATAAACCCTTTAGATATCGAGGCGAACTAAATTCTGCAGCCAACATACTGCAGAATTTTTTATAGATCATATAGGGTTAATGTTTTGGTGCATTCTTGAGTATCCAATTACTTAATAAAGGTCCTGCCTTAACTAAATTTTCATCATTGAATTTAGATATATAGACTGTATTATCCTCTGAGATTATAGCAAAGTCTACGTAAGCAATTCCTTTATATTCATCGAATAACATTTGTAGTGACAAAATATTACTTGAGCTGATACTTTCAGGCTTACCAGTTTCACCTATAGTGCTTTTAAGCTCTTCTAATATATCCGTTTTTTCAGTAGAGGCAACTGCCACCCCTAGTGCTTGTTTTAATCCTTTATTTTCAACTAAACGAAGCTGTTTAATTTTTTTATCATCTATTTCAAAAGGTTTTACTTGTTTTTTATGAACTATTTGAGTAATACCCATTTCATCAGTGCTATTAAATGCAATCCAATCATGATTAGGTTGGCCTTTTATTTCATAAACAGTGCCAGAATTATTGGTTCTACCTATTCTTTTTCCTAGAGAAACAGCTTCTAAAGCCATAGAATTGTCATATAAGTATACTTGTCCGTTTTCACTAGTAACTATTGTGCCATCATTAGATACAGAGTATTTTTCCAGCAGATGATAACTAGTAAATGGATAGACTATAAATACGCCCAATAATATAACAAATACTGTAATTAAACCAATAGTAACTCGTCTCATATTTTTTCTCCCTTAAGTTTATATTTTAGAGTGTATTAATTATACAAAATGTTGGAAAGGTATTCAATGTGCTACAAAAGTTTTTATTTTGTGTAAATTATAGGGTATGGTACAATATAGTTGAAAAAGCTACTCTGTCATTGGCATTAGTTTAGTAGAAAAGTGGGCATGTGTGAAGTAATAGAATTTAGGGATAATAAAATGGCGAAAATGGAAGAGGCACCATCATGGAGTATTATCATATCGCATGATGATTCATTAAATTTTTCTGTTTTTGTAGCATGTATATATGGTCTTATTGATAAAAGGCCATTGGAAGAAAAGTAAAACCTTTTAGGATATATATTGATATGATATACACAGGAATTTTAGAAAGAATAGAGATAAACAATGAATATATCGTTACGTTGCCAATACCCATAATTGCCATGGACAAAGATTGGTGGCTAAATAAATTGGAACAGTTAGGATGAATAGAAAGGATGAATTAAATGGGAAGTAATATTTTTTCTATATTTGCAACAATTATTAATATTATGATCTTACTTGCAATCATTGTAGCTATATATAGAGGTATCAAAGGTTATCAGAATTTTATCAAAAGAAATAAAGAGATGGATAAGAAAATAGATGATATCTTAAATAAGTTAGAAAATAAACAGGATAATAATGTTTAAAATATAGATGAAAAAACGTTGTTGTAAGAAAGTAAAAAGGGGCGGATTTTATGAAACTTAAACTAGGTAACTGCTCGGTGCAGTATTAAATCTGATAACAGATTGTATCGAGCTAATTAAAAATGTTATCAGTAAGCTGCACCATTAAAAAAGAATATTTTTAAGGAGTGTAGTGTAATGAATTTAGAGTATTTAAAAGAAATCTGGAAGAAGGAAGAAAAACATTCTTTTAAAGGATGGGATTTTTCATATATAGATAGTCGTTCTAAAGAGGAAGCTTTACCTTGGGATTATAAGAAAATAGTTGAAAGCTATATAAGTGACGATAAAGTGATGCTTGATATGGGCACAGGTGGTGGAGAATTTTTATTATCTATAAATCCATCAGTGGGAAAAACCTACGCTACGGAAGCCTATCTACCTAATATTGAGCTGAGCAGACAAACCTTGGCTCCTCATGGAATTGAAGTTAGAGCAGTTCAAGATGATTGCAAATTACCATTTAAGGATAATTTCTTTGATCTTATTATAAATAGACATGAAGCATATTATTTATCGGAAGTAAACCGCATATTAAAACCAGGTGGAATATTTATTACTCAACAAATTGGAGAAAACAATAATAGGGAATTATCAAGTTTTTTATTGGACAAGTACCCTGAAATAGAGCGCTTGCCTGAAAATCTTAAGGAGGCATTAGAGGGGGCTAAGGGTTTTGGGTGGAACATAATTAAGAAAGAGGAACACTTCCCTAAAATATATTTCTATGATATTGGTGCATTAGTTTATTATGCAAAAATAATTCAATGGGAGTTTCCTGAGTTTTCAGTAGAGAGATGTTTTAGTAAGCTTAAAAGCTTACAGCAAAAGCTAGAAAAGCAGGGTTATGTGGATACTATAGGACATAGGTATTTAATTATTGCTAGAAAGCCTTAAAAATGCTGGATTCTACTTTTCGTAGACAAGGTCAAGCACACGTAGATTGCGGATTTAAGATGATTTATGGTATGATTTCAATTGTAATGATGTGGCATGGGAGGTTTATTTATGGATAATAAAAAAGTCGGCAGTTTTATTGCCAGTCTGCGAAAAGAAAAGGCAATGACTCAAAAGGACTTGGCGGACAAACTTAATGTTACTAATAAAGCAATATCAAAATGGGAAACTGGTGAGGGCTATCCTGAAATAACTACAGCTCCTGTTTTGGCTGAGATACTAGGTGTTACGGTTACTGAACTATTAAACGGTGAGCGAAGTATAGTAATAAATAATCATATCGATCCAGCAGCAGCGGCTATAGATGAAACGGTTAAATATTATAATAAGGCTGCGGTGAAAAAAGGCAATATAGCTATTTTGCTTATGGTCATTGTTTTTATCTTAACATCATTTATCTGTGTATTGTGTAATTACCTAATTAACAATACCATTAGTTGGTCATTATATCCCATAGGGGCTTTAATTATTTTATTAGCAAGTACAGTTCCTTTACTTAAATTTAAAAAGTTTAAAGCAATAGGATTATTATGCGGTCTAACTGTAACCTTAATACCTTATTTGTTTTTAGTAGAATATCTTTCGCCAGTTAAGGGATGGGCAATGAATCTAGCGTTACCAATAACGATATTGTCTATTATAGCACTGGGGCTTTCCATGATAATATTTAACTATACTAAAATTGATAGGCTTTATTGCTCAACCGCGGCTATTGTTTTGTTTGGTGTAGTTGTTAATATTGGTGTAAATAAATTAATTGAGGGATTTTTAAATAAACCTGGGCATAATAATGTTTCTACACTTAGTTGCACATTAGCATCTATTTTTCTGGCTGTTGTATTAGCTGCAGCAGCATATACAAGAAGTCATAAACAGAGTTCTTAGTGTCAAGGACACTTAGAAATTGTTATCCTTTAGGGGAAATCGTTATCCAGACATAGCAGCCGTTATCTCCCGCTTAAAGAAGCGGGAGTATTACGGCTGGTAGTCATCGGATAAATTAAATATAGAAAAAAATCAGGTGTCCTAATAATTAAGGGCACCTTTTATAATTCGTATCTGTATTTGGCGTACTAATTTCTATAGAAGTATACAATTTTATGGTGTATAATCCATATATAGGTTAAGGATTAGTGGATACATAATTTCCTAGAAATCTTAGGATTAGAGGTGTTATATGTACAGATTAGAAAAGTTTCAAGAAGAAGAAATTGAACAATTTATTTCTTGGATACCAGATGCAAGGTTCCTGCTTATGTCCTGTGGTCCTATTTATAAGATGGCTTCACTAAAGGAGCAGCTTTTAAAGGATATAGAAATTGCAGGTAAAGAATACTCAGACAAAAAAATATTCAAAGTAGTTGACGGTGAAGACAATAAGGTTATAGGACATATACAGTTAATACGAATAGATTATGAATTAAAAACAGCAGTAATTGGAAGAGTTGTTATTGGAAACCCAGAATTAAGAGGTAAGGGTATAGGTTCTGAGGTCTTAAATAAGCTGCTTAAAATAAGTTTTGAAGAAATGGGCTTAGAAACAATAAGACTTAATGTTTATGATTTTAACAAACGAGCCATGGCATGTTACAAAAAGGTAGGATTTATCGTAGAAAAAATAATTGAAAATGCATCAGAATTTCAGGAAGAGAAATGGACGAATATAGCTATGATTTTTCCTAAAGAAAGATATGAAAATGGATATGCTTAACACCCCCGATTATTATAATCTAATGTTTAGTTTTATAGAAAAGATGTCTGGTATAAAGATTAGTGAAGCTGAAAAAAGAAGTGCAGTTGAGATTTTTAAACCTGTAAAATTAGCTAAAAAAGAGTTTTTCCTCAGGGAAGGAGAGATTCCTGATAGATTAGGTTTTAATGTTTCGGGAGCTTTAAGGTGTTATTATATTGATAGGAAAGGTAATGATATTACAAAGTTTTTTTCCTTTGAGGGTTCTGTATGTTCCTATGCAGGCTTGCTTTTAAAAAAGGAATCAAAATATTACATAGAAGCCTTAGAAGATTGTGTATTAATGGTTGCAGATTATGATTCTTTTGAAAAAATGATAGAAGACAGCAGCCTTTGGTTAAAGCTTGTAAAGAAAATACAAGATCAAATCTTGATTTACAAGGAAGAAAGGGAAAGTAGCTTTTTAATGGAAACTGCAACAGAAAGATATAATAATTTTAAAAAGAATTATCCTGAAGTGGAGGAACGAATCAATCAAAGCTATATTGCGTCATATCTAGGTATATCAGCTGTATCCCTAAGCAGGATAAGAAACAAATTGAAAAACTCTTAACAAATGTAAATGAAAAAATCCTTCTCATATTTTATCATGGTAATAACTTTGATAATTTAAGGAGGAAGAGAAATGAAATTTAGTTTAGTTACTGGTGCCAGCGGCGGAATCGGCAAAGAAATTGCTAAGGAACTTGGGAAAAGAGGAAATAACTTAGTTCTAGTGGCAAGAAGCAAGAAAGGTTTAGAGGAATTTGCAAAGGAATTAGTGCAGGAGTTTAAGGTTAGAGTATTAATAATATCAGTGGACTTATCTAAGGAGGACTCAGCTAAATATATTTATAACTGGTGCAAAGAAAATGAAATTCAAGTAGATTGTCTTATAAATAATGCAGGTGCAGCAGTCTTTGGTGAATTTGAAAAACTTGATATAGAAAAACAGACAGAAATTATTAATCTTAATGTTAATAGCCTGGTAAAGCTTAGTCGTTATTTTATTTCAGAACTGATTAAATGTTCTAAGGGTTATATTCTAAATGTAGCAAGTATAGCAGCTTTTTATCCATTGCCATATTATAGTGTTTACGGTGCAACTAAGGCTTTTGTACTATCCTTCACTGAGGCATTAAGGTTTGAGATGAGAAACTATAATGTGAATGTATGCTGTCTCTGTCCTGGAGATACAGAAACCAATTTCTTCAAAAATGCAGGTAACAAAAACTCAAAAAAGAACCTGATGTCACCAAAGATAGTGGCTGAGATTGCAGTTTCTGGACTATTAAATAATGAAGCTTTAATTAGACCTAAATATGTTAAGAATATGACTTTAATCCCAAGAT
>JAUZPI010000060.1 GCA_030706015.1 Bacillota bacterium | reverse complement strand
TTGTCGGCAGCCTTTGAACTTAGAAAGCTAGGCTTCAATATTACTGTTTTAGATGCATTGGAAGATAGAGTAGGAGGTAGAGTGTATACATACTATTTTGATAAAGAAAAAACTTTGTATGGAGAATTTGGCCCTATGAGGATACCTGTTACTCATGAAACAGTATGGCATTATTTAAACCTATTTAAATTGCCAACAAGACCTTTTATTCAAGTTAATAATAATGCTTATATTTACCTAAGTAATGTCCGTGTAAGAAATGATCCAAATGGTATTAATGTCATGAAATATATATATCCCCAATATAACCTGAATGGATGGGAGAGAACTGTTAACTGGCAAAAGCTTTTATTTCAAGGTATTGATAATCCTCTTTTGCTTGCAACACCAGAAGAAAGAGCTGAAATAATTCTAGTCAAACCACATTACAGTAGGAAAACCTTATTTTGGGATGAAACAAGTAACATTAAAATGATGGAAATGTCAGGACTCAGTCAAGCAGCAATAAATATCACTTCAAATTTCACCCCACTGCTTAAAGGAAATTTATATAATAGTTATATAGACTTTGTTGAAGAGAACTACCCTGCAAGCCTTTCATATCTGTATGAAATTCCTGGAGGTATGCAAAGACTGCCAATGGCATTTTTTAATTCTTTGATGAATCCTGCACCAATTGATGAGTATTATGGTATTGATCCAATAAGCCTTGGAAATGTTATCTGGAAAGCAGGAAGTTGGGTTGATGAAATAAAGTATAATTTGAATAGTAAAAAAGTAATTTTGAATTATCATGGGTATAAAGATAATTTTAACAGGGAAGAAGCATTTGACTTTGCTATTTGTACTATTCCATTCTCCTCTTTAAGGAATGTAATGATTAGTCCGTTATTTAGTGAGTTAAAGATGAGAGCCATTAGAGAGGTTAATTATTGTACATCACAAAGGACTCTTCTTCTTTGCAATCAACGTTTTTGGGAAAAAGATGGTATTGTTGGCGGTGGATCAATGACTGATCTGTCAAATGCGTCTATATGGTACCCGTCAGACCACTTAAAGTATTTGAATTTTTCTAAAATGGGGCAAAATCTATTTGAGAATCTTCCATATAATACACATGGAGTTCTTTTAGGAGCTTATAATTTTAATTTAGATGCTATTCGCTTGACTAATTTAACAGAAAAAAAACGGTTAGAAGAAATAAAGATGGTGATTGAGAAAGTTCACGGCTTACCAATTGGGTATCTTGATAATATTGTTGAAGATTTCAAAACAGTGAATTGGGATGAAGAGCCAGCATTTAGAGGGGCTCTATGCTTTTTTTCAACTGAACAAAAGAGAATTTTTTCATATTGTATGACTCTCCCTGAATATGATGAAAGAGTATTTTTTGCAGGAGAACATATTTCTGCAATCCACAGATGGATGCAAGGAGCATTACAAAGCGGAATGCAAGCTGCAAACAGTCTGGCTATTGCTTGTAAAAGAAACTTAAATAAAAACAATTTTTAATAAGTCAATTCTCAGCCATACCGTAGTATTCATTTATGGATTTTACGGTATTTTAAATTCCAGATTATCTATAAAATAGGGTAAGGCTCATTCTTGAATAGCTAATCAGATTGCTTCAAGTTTAAATGGCACAGTTTCAGGAGGTAAAAACGTGGGATTTTTGATAATAAATTTTATAGAGGACTTATTACCATTTGAAAGAGAGTTATTAAGTACTTCAGTTGTAGCAATTGATACGGAAACCACTGGCCTGGATCCACATAAAAACAAGATCCGGCTAATTCAGCTTGCCGCAGAAGGTATGCCAGTCATTGTTATAGATTGTGCGACTTTTCTGACGGAATCAAGCTGTTAAACAATCACTTTATGAATCAAATACATTTCAAGATTTAGTAACCAATACTTTATCGTTTAATGAAATAAAGGCATTCGAATTGATTTTTTGTCTGTTTTCTAAAAATGCTTTTAACTTTTTCTTACATTTTAGATTGATGACATGGGGCAGCAGCCAATTGATAACCTCTTTGGTTCTTCATCTTGATTTTAAAGGTCTCAAATGGCTTGAAAATTATACTTTAAGGCTTGGCATTATCCTTTATTTATTTTTTGGAAACTGCAATGTGGAAAAACTAAAACTTTCGTTTGTACGAAACTTAGGTAATTAAATTTAGTAGAGAAAAAAGTGTTGACAAAATTTGCTGAAAGGGTTACAATTTTATTAAACATATAGGATTTATCGGAATAAAATATTATTACAAAGATCCATTTAGAAAAGGGGAGATTATTAATGGGAAAAATATTTAACAATTTAACAGAACTAATAGGGAATACACCTCTAGTAAGATTAAAAAATTACGAAAATAAGTATTCATTGGAAGCTTCAATTATAGCTAAAGTAGAATATTTCAATCCTGCTGGAAGTGTTAAGGACAGAATAGGTCTTGCTATGCTAGAGGATGCTGAAAAAAGTGGACAAATAAATAAGGATACTGTAATTATAGAACCAACAAGCGGAAATACAGGGGTTGGATTAGCTTTTGTGGCTGCTGCTAAAGGTTATAGATTGATACTAACTATGCCTGATTCAATGAGTGTGGAAAGAAGAAAAATACTAAAGGCTTATGGAGCTGAATTAGTTCTTACACCAGGAGCTGAAGGAATGAAGGGTGCTATTAAAAGAGCTGAGGAATTAGCAAAGGAAACACCCAATTCATTTATTCCTCAACAATTTAAGAATTTATCAAATCCTGCTGTTCATAGAAGAACTACAGCTGAAGAGATTTGGAAGGATACAGATGGTAAAGTAGATATATTTGTTGCAGGGGTAGGAACTGGTGGAACAATAACTGGAGTTGGTGAAGTATTAAAAAGCAAAAATCCTAATGTAAAAATTGTTGCTGTAGAACCAGAAGCATCTCCGGTTTTATCTGGTGGAAACGCAGGACCACATAAAATACAAGGTATTGGTGCAGGTTTTGTTCCTGATGTTTTAAACACAGGTGCAATAGACGAAATTATTAAGGTTTCAAATGAAAATGCATTTGAAGTAACAAAGAATATAGCTGTTGAAGAAGGCTTATTAGTTGGAATTTCATCAGGTGCTGCTCTCTATGCTGCTGCAGAACTAGCAAAAAGACCTGAAAACAAAGAAAAGAACATTGTGGTGCTTCTTCCAGATACAGGACAAAGATATTTATCAACACCAGTATTTGAATAATGTTTTTTTGTATATAAAAGATTTTAAGCATGAATTATAGCTATTATTATAATATCTATAATTCATGCTTTTATTTTTAGACAATAACTGATTTTTTGTGTAAAATTATATATATAATCAGTTTTTATAGATATGGAGGGGTGAGTGTGGGAAATTTAACTGAAAGCAAAAAAATTCTTATTATAGAGGATGAAACACCTATTGCTGATTTATTAGCTTATTCGTTAACTAAAGAGGGCTTTATAACCTGTATAGCTAATGATGGCTATAATGGGCTTAAAAATATTGAGACATTTAATCCAGATATGATACTTCTAGATATAATGCTGCCAGACATTAGCGGGTTTGAGGTATGCAAAAAGATCACAGAAGAATATGTAATTCCAATAGTTATGATAACAGCAAAAAATGATATTTCTGATAAGATACAAGGTATTGAATTAGGGGCGGATGACTATATTACTAAGCCATTTAATATTAAAGAAGCTATTGTAAGAATAAAAGCAATTTTTAGACGAATAGAATTAACTACGGAAGATAATAAAACTGTGGGATCGATTATTACTATAGGAACCAGTATTAAAATTTATAAAGAAGAGAGAAAGATAGTAAAGTCGGGTAAGGAACTAGATTTTACTCACAAAGAGTTTGACTTGCTGATGTTTCTTGCAGAAAATAGAGGAAAAGTATTTTCAAGAGCTGATTTGTTGGACAAGGTTTGGGGATTCGAATACGCTGGAGATACAAGAACTGTAGACATTCATATTCAAAGAATTAGAAAAAAGTTGCAGGAAGATAAGAGTGTTTCCGTTATCGAAACTGTATTTGGAATAGGATACAAACTAGTGGGATAAATATGAGGTGTAATTGTGAAAATATCTATACGGTATAAAATACTTATATCATTTTCTTTTGTTTTTTTTACTGCTATGGCTGCGGTGATTTATTTTTCGGCTGAAATTGTAAGCTCAAACAATGAAGTTATAATAAAAAATGAAATGATTGAAACAAGAAAGAATTTAGACATATATTTAAAGCAGTATTTTACAATGAACAATCTGGAGCCTACTAAGAGTGCATTTAAGGTTGAAGCATTGAATATAGCTAACGATTTAAGCTATAAGACTGGAAGTAAAGTAGCGCTTTATTCAATGGAGGGAGAAAATCTCTCGGACCAATCCTTTGATAATAGAAAAAGTAAGAGTAAAGACAGTGAAATTATTAAAGCTTTAAATGGGAAAACTTATTATACAATAAATAAGGAAAATGACAAGGTCATTGCATACTTAAATTACTCTGTATCCCTTAGGAACCAAGATATAGGTATACTAAGGTATTCTAGGGACTACAGTGAATTGTACGAAAGCGGTGATCATCTTATTGCAATGATCAAACTAACATCTATTATAATTTTTTTTGTTATCCTCGTAGTTGCATTTATGATTTCTAAACATATAACTAGGCCCATAACAGAATTAACCATGATTTCAAAGGAAATTTCTAAAGGAGATTTAGATGTAAATATCAATATAAATACAAATGATGAGATAGGTCAACTGGGGAAGAGTTTTTTATTAATGATACAGCAGATTAAATCTCAAATAACAACTATACAAGATGATAGAGATAAGCTTAAGAAATTGGAAAACCATAGAAAAAGGTTTTTTGATAACGTAACACATGAATTAAAAACTCCAATAACAACAATAACAGGGTATGCTGAAATTATAAAGGATAACGGATTTAATGATAAAGAATTTTTTGAAAAAGGTATAAATAACATTATAAGCGAGGGTGAAAGACTGCACAGAATGGTTGTAGATCTGCTTGAATACTCAAAAGGAACATCTACTGATTTTAAATATGAATTTCAATATATAGATTTGAGCCAATTGTTAAGAAATGTTTGTGAAGGAATGAGGGCAAAAGCGCAAAAGTATAATATCTTAATAAGGTGCACATTTGAGGATGGGATAGAGATAATAGGAGATGAGGATAAGCTAAAACAAGTATTCATAAATATCATTGATAACTCAATAAAATATGGAAAAGTAAATTCGGAAATATGGATAAGGGCTGCTTATAATAGGGATCATAATAATAGTGATATAACTGTGGAAATAGAAGATTCTGGAGAGGGTATTTCTTCAGAGGAACTAAAGAATATATTTGAACCTTTTTATAGAGTAAATAAAAAATCCTCTAGAGAGAAAGGCAGCAATGGATTGGGATTGGCTATAGTTAAGGCTATAATGAATAAGCATAATGCAGATATATTTATGCATAGCACTATAGGTGCAGGAACTAAGGTAACATTGGTGTTTAAAAATCTAGAGAACTTTGCTGAGATAAATAATGCTAAGGATAGTTTATAGAAATTAGGAGTGTTATTATGGTTAAGAAAAAAATAGTACTTAGGATTTTAATTCCTCTTATATTTATAGGGGGAATTTTTTCAATATATGAAGCATCATCAGATGCATTTATTGTTAGCGGTAAACCCAAGATACTGGATGAAAAGAATTTTAATGCTAATTTATTGGGAGATGAAAGTAGCAAGGACTTAATATTAGACAAAGTTGAGAATATACCTGTTCCTTGGATAACGAAATCAATGGAGGTTTTGGATAATAACAATGTAATGTTTTCTATAAGATATGCAAATGGTACTGCAGTAAATGTTTCTGATAAAAAGGAATCTTATTTTCAGCTAGGTACACTCAATCTTAGAAATAAGGATATTAGTAGATTTAATGCAGTTGACGGCATAAATCAATATATAGTATCAATTTCCCCAGATAAAAAAAGTTTGTTATATAGGGAAACAAATACTTTGGCTAATAAAGATAATTTAAGGTATGCACAGAGGTCTGACTATATAGATGATCTTAAAAGTAAAAATATAATTCCCTTATCATATTGGGAATTTTTGAACTGGATGCCAGATAGCAGCTCATTTATTGGATTAAGCAGCGAATTGTATATCTATGATATTAATGATGAATCTAAAAGTGTAATTTTAACTTCTGCAGAAGTACGTAAATTAGGATCAATGAAGGAAATACAGGCAACAAAAGACGGAAGTAAGATTTATGTAAAAACTTCTAATCCTAAAAGTAAATTCGATTCAAATGTAGCTTGTATAAGTTTAAAAGATAAAAGTATAACGTTCTTAAACATAAAAGGTGTTGTGAGTTTTAAACTATTGGATAGTGAAAATGTAATTTATACTAGATTGATCAATGATAAAAATCAATTATATATCTATAATTTAAAAAGTGATAAGAGCAAACTGCTAGTAGATGAGGATATACCCTATTTCGTAATTTCCTCAAACTGCAAAAGTATTGCCTATGTAAAGAAGGACGATAGAGGAAGAGAAACATTATGTGCTGCTAAGATACGAGGAGATAGTATTAATTCTAATATAATGCTTTACAAGGATATATTGATTAAGGACGATGACATACAATGGAGTAGTGATAATCAAAAATTATATGTATGCCTAAGGGAGGGCAGCAAATTAAAGGATAAAGATTATCTGTATATATTTACCTTTAAATAGAAGAAGCTTTGACATCAGAACCATATAAAAAATTAAAAAAGCATATACAAGGCAACCGTAAATGGTCTAGTTACGAGAGGGAGAAGTGCTTGGTATTGCCGGTATAGCTGGCTGTGGTCAAAAGGAACTGAGTGAGGCAATAGCTGGTATTCAAGCAATTAGCTTAGGGAAAATAATCTTTCAAGGTGAGGATTTGGATGTCTTGATGAAATTATGTGGTCTTGGTGGAGCTTATTTATCTTTAGTATATGTGCCTGCATGGCAGGAAAGCGTTACAGCAGGGAGAGGTTGGATAGCAGTGGCGCAGGTTATATTTGCTGCTTGGAATCCGTATAAGGCTATTTTGGGAGATTATCTTTTTGGTGGATTAGATATTTTAGGGTTTACGCTTCAAGGGGCACATGTGAAAATATCACAGTATTAAATAGACATGCTTCCTTATATAGTAACTATAATAGTGCTAGTGATAGTATCTATGAAAAAATTCCTAAAGAATTCTCCACCTAAAGGTTTAGAAACGCTTACTTTAGAGAAGAACTTTAAACTTATTTTATTCATTGACAACAATCGATAAATGTGGTAACATAACTCATAAAGAAATAGCACCTTTAACTCTGGTCCTGTGAGGCTAGGAAGGTATGGAGAATATGTTTTTTTAGTGTACGCTACAATTATGCCTTCCAATAATGGAAGGCATTTTTTATTGTTTGAAAAGTATAATTAATAGTATGAATCTAGACCTTTAAGTTTAGTACGAGATACTAAAAAGGAGGAATTATTGTGTTAAAAGGAAGAAGTTTAATAGATCCAATGGATTTTACCACAGAGGAATTAGAGGAAATATTTGTTTTGGCAGATAAAATAATTGAAAATCCCAAAGAATATGCTCATGCAGCAGATGGGATGATACTTGCTACATTATTTTACGAGCCAAGTACAAGAACTAGATTTAGTTTTGAAGCGGCAATGCTAAGACTTGGAGGTCAGATTATAGGTTTTTCTAGTCCGGATTCATCGTCTGTATCGAAGGGTGAAACAGTGGCAGATACTATAAGAACAGTTTCCTGTTATGCAGATATTGCTGCTATGAGGCACCCAAAAGAAGGAGCACCAAGAATTGCTTCTATGTATTCAAGCATACCAGTAATAAATGCTGGAGATGGTGGTCACCAACACCCGACTCAAACTCTTACAGATTTATTAACCATGAGAAAAATAAAAGGGAAGCTTTCGGATTTAACTATAGGAATATGTGGAGATTTAAAGTTTGGGAGAACGGTTCACTCCTTAATCAAAGCAATGTCTAGATATAGTAATATTAAGTTTTTGTTGATATCCCCTGATGAATTAAGAATACCTGATTATATAAAAAAGGAAGTTTTAGTAAAGAATAATATTGAGTTTGAAGAAGTAAGTAAAATTGAAGATGTAATAGAATCCTTAGATGTTTTATACATGACGAGAGTTCAAAGAGAAAGATTCTTTAATGAGGAAGATTATATTAGATTAAAGGATAGTTATATATTGGATGATAAAAAAATGAAGTTAGCGCCAAAGGATATGATAGTAATGCATCCATTGCCAAGAGTTAATGAGATTTCATATGAAGTGGATGAAGATGAAAGAGCTTGTTATTTTATCCAGGCACAATATGGGATGTATGTTAGGATGGCTTTGATAGCAAAACTATTGGGGGTGTGTGAATAATGCTTACTATAAACAGTATAAAGAACGGAATCGTTATAGATCACATCAAAGCTGGAAATGGCATGAAGATATACAACCAGCTGAAACTCTATGAAGCTGAGTATACCACAGCGTTAATTATGAATGCGCAAAGTACAAAAGCAGGAAAAAAAGACATAATTAAAATTGAAAATAGGATAGATATAGATTTAAAGATTTTAGGTTTGCTAGATCCAAATGTAACAATAAATGTAATTGAAAATGAGGTTATTAAAGAAAAAATTGCATTAAGACTACCTGATACAGTAGAGAATGTTATTATATGCAAAAATCCAAGATGTATAACTTCTGTTGAAACATACGTACCACATATATTTCACCTGGTAAATGAAGATAAAGGTGAATATAGATGCAAATATTGTGATGAAATTCATAAGATAGAAACATAAAGAATTTAAAAAGTACTTTAGATAAGGGCGGTGTATGTATGGAGATATTAATAAAGGGAGCAAGAATTATTGACTGCTGTCATGATTTTGTAGGTGATTTGTATATAAAAGACGGAACTATAGAGGAAGTTGGGAAAAGTTTAAACAAGGACTGTGAGAATATAGAGGCTGATGGTTACGTATTAATGCCTGCTTTTGTGGATTTACACAGCCATTTTAGAGATCCAGGGCTAACTTATAAGGAAGATATAGAGACTGGAAGTAAGGCGGCAGTTCATGGTGGCTATACTGCTGTAAACTTAATGGCAAATACAAAGCCAGTATGTAGCGATATGCAGACCTTTGATTATGTAGTATCTAAAGCAGAAAAAATTGGGTTAATCGATGTGCATCAAACTGTTAGTATAACAAAAGATTTCAAAGGCTCAGAGATAGATCACCTTGATCTGTTAGATGAAAGAGTTAAATGTATTTCGGATGATGGTAAAGATGTATACAGCAGTAAGGTAATGCTTCAGGCAATGATGAAAGCTAAAGAAAAAAATCTTGTAGTTATGTGTCATGCTGAAGATGAGGAATTAACACCTATAGATACAAGACTTTCTGAGAATGTAGCAACTTTTAGAGATATTTCTCTTGCTAAGTATGCAGGTTGTCACGCTCATATAAGTCACGTAAGTACTATAGAGGCTATGAATTATATAATAGAAGCGAAAAAGCAGGGATACAGAATAACTTGTGAAGTTGCTCCCCATCATATAGCACTTACTAGTAGAATAAGTTACAGAGTAAACCCATCCTTGAGAGAAGAATCTGATGTTCAGTACTTAATCAAATGTATAAAAGATGGTTGGGTAGATAGTATAGGAACAGATCATGCGCCACATTCAAAAGAGGATAAGGAAAAAGGAGCACCAGGACTTACAGGCTTAGAAACTTCTTTCTCAGTATGTTTTACTGAACTTGTAAAGGCTGGACACATATCATTGAATAAACTTTCTGAGATAATGTCTAAAAATCCTGCTGAGATTATGAAGATGAAAAAGGGAAAAATACAGCTAGGATACGATGGAGACGTAGTCTTATTGGATTTAGATAAAAAATATAAAATAGATGCACAGAAATTCTTTTCGAAAGGGAAGAATACCCCTCTAGACGGATTGGAGTTTTATGGTGAAGTAGTTAAAACTATAAAAGGCGGAAAAATAGTTTATTCTAGGGATTAGAGTAGAATTGGAGGATTAATAATGATAATTGATAGACTGTACCACAATGTAAAGGAAAAGGGGCATGTATGCCTTGGGCTTGATACGGACATAAATTATATTCCACAATGGTTTTTAAATAAATTTGAAAGTATAGAGGATGCTATATTCGAGTTTAACAGAAGAATAATAGATGAGACTTTAGGTGCTGTTGCATGCTATAAAGTTCAAATAGCATATTATGAGGCATATGGACTAAAAGGGTTACTTGCATATAAGAAGACTCTAGAATATATAAAAAGCGTTGGAGCTTTATCTATAGCAGATATAAAAAGAGGAGATATAGCAAAGACAGCAGAAATGTATGCCAAAGCTCATTTTGAAGGCGATTTTGAAAGTGATTTTATTACATTAAGTCCATATATGGGATTGGACAGTGTTGAACCATATCTGCCATATTTTGAAGAAAAGGAAAAAGGTGCTTTTGTACTGGTTAGGACTTCTAATAAAGGGGCAGAAGATGTGGAATATATTGAAACAAATGATGGAGATAAAGTATTCAATAAAGTAGGAGAAAAAATACATACCTTAGGTAAAAAGTATATTGGAGACTGTGGTTACAGTTCTATAGGTGGAGTTGTAGGATGTACTCATGTTGACGAAGCTATACAAATTAGAACTAACCTAAACAGCATGTTTTTCTTAATACCGGGCTATGGAGCTCAAGGGGGAAAAGCAGAAGACGTTGCATTATATTTAAAGAATGGTAATGGTGGTGTGGTTAATTCATCAAGAGGAATACTTCTTGCTTATAAGAAATTTGAAAATGGAGAATTAAAATTTGATGAATGTGCTAAGATTGAAGCTGAAAGAATGAGGGATGACATTCTAAAATACGTGAAATAAAAAGCTAGTTCACTCTAATTACACAGGAGGTATAAATTGTGAAACAAAAATATACGGTAGAAAAAGTTTTTGAAAATGTTGAAATTGCAGAAGGCGTATATAAATTAAGCATTAAAGGTAAATTTAATGTAAAACCGGGGCAATTTTATTTGTTAAGAGCATGGGATTTAGAACCTTTATTGTCTAGACCTATAAGTATTCATGATGTTGATGAGGAAAAAATAACTTTCTTATATCAAGTTGTAGGTCAGGGAACAGAAATATTAGCTAAACTAAAAAATGGTGACGAAATAAAATTAACTGGGCCTTTAGGAAATGGATTTGATGTTGACAAAATAAAGGGTAGGGTAGCTGTTGTTACTGGTGGAATAGGAATAGCACCTATGCTATATGTGGTAAAACAACTTAAAAATTGTAATGTAGATTTTTATGCTGGATTTAAAAATGAATGTTATTCTGTGGATAATGTGGATGAAAATGTTAATAACTTCCAATTGTCCACAGAAAATGGAAGTAGGGGTCATAAAGGTTATGTAACTGATTTATTAAATACAGCTGAATATGATATGGTTTTGTGCTGCGGACCGGAAATTATGATGCACAAAGTTATAAAAATGTGTGAAAAAACTAATACTACCGTGTATGTTTCAATGGAAAATCGTATGGCTTGTGGAGTGGGTGCATGTCTTGTATGTACTTGTAAGACAAAGGATGGTAGAAAGAGAACCTGTAAAGAAGGTCCGGTTTTCTTAGGAGAGGAGCTTGTATTAAATGATTAATGTAAATATATGTGGAATTGATTTTAAAAATCCTGTTATTGCTGCTTCTGGGACCTTTGGCTTTGGTGAAGAGTACAATGAATATTTTAATGTATCAAAACTAGGGGGTATATGCTCTAAGGGACTTACCTTAAATCCTAAGGAAGGCAATGATGGATATAGGGTTCACGAAATCAGAGGGGGGATGATGAACAGCGTAGGTCTTCAAAACCCAGGTGTCGATGCTTTTATTAATCGTGAGCTTCCTAAAATGAAGACCTTTGATACTGTAAGTATAGCTAATATTGGCGGTGGTACCATTGAGGACTATGTTCAGGGAGTAGAAAAACTATGTGGCAGCGATGTGGACATGATTGAACTTAATATTTCATGTCCCAATGTAAAACATGGAGGAATGGCTTTTGGCATCAAATGTGAAGTAGCTTTTGAGGTGGTTTCGCAAGTAAAGAAGATATGTACAAAGCCGCTTATGGTAAAACTATCTCCTAATGCAGAGGATATTGTTGCTATGGCTGTGAAATGTAGAGAAGCAGGTGCTGATGCTATTTCTCTAGTAAACACTTTTAAGGGTATGGCTATAGATATTAAAAAAAGAAAATTAGTATTCGATAATGTAACAGCAGGGGTATCTGGTCCATGTATTAAGCCAATGGCATTAAGAATGGTTTATGAGGTGTGTAAAGCAGTAGATATACCAGTTGTAGGTATGGGTGGAATTTGTACAGCAGAAGATGCTATTGAGTTTATAATGGCAGGAGCGCACGCGGTGCAAGTTGGAACGGCAAACTTTATTAAACCAGATATATGCGTGGATATTATCGATGGAATAGAAGCTTTTATGAAAAACCAAGGAATAAAAGATTTATCAGAAATAAGAGGAATTGTGTAAATAAATGCACTGATTTAACTATAAAACTCTCGATATCCATAGGGATTTCGAGAGTTTTTAAGTTTTGGCGAGATTTAAGCGTTTTAATGAGATATAGACTATGTATATCAATTAATATTAATTATTAAGAGATATTAATTTTCGTATTTTTGTGATATAATGAAATTGAAGAAAAGAGTTGAATATTTGGTAAGAAAAAGTGAGGATTATATGTAAATACACGTACATTAAGATGATTTTTTTTAATAATATTCACAAATTAAATTTTCTGTTGTATAATTAACTAGGGATTTATCAATAATACAAATAATTCGCATTGTAAAATAATGACATTAATTAGTTTTTAAAAGCTTATCATCTAGGCTTGTACCCTAGGTTACATAAATATTTACTATTAAATGATACAATACTGGATACAGAAAACAATTTCTAAAAGGAGGCCGATGCTCATGTTTAAACAATGGGAAGGTTTTAAAACTGGCAACTGGACAGAGGAAATAGACGTAAGGAACTTTATTCAAAAAAATTATACACCTTATGAAGGAGATGATAGCTTTTTAGCTCCTATATCAGAAAAAACAAAGAAGGTATGGAAAAAGGCGGAAGCACTAATAGTTGAGGAAATTAAAAAAGGAATTATTGATGTTGAGACTAATGTAGTATCAGGCATAGATAATTTTGAAGCTGGGTATATAGATAAAGAGAATGAGGTAATTGTAGGTCTTCAGACGGATGCTCCTTTAAAGAGAATAGTTAATCCATTTGGTGGATTTAGAATGGTGGAACAATCCCTAGAGGCATATGGTTATAAATTGAATGATGAAATATCAGATAATTTCTCTAAGTATAGAAAAACTCACAACGAAGGTGTATTTGATGCCTATACAGAAGAAACAAGGGCTGCAAGAAGCTGTGGGCTTTTAACTGGTCTTCCAGATGCATATGGTAGGGGAAGAATTATAGGTGACTATAGAAGAATAGCTCTATATGGTATGGACTATTTAATTGAACAAAAGAAAAATGATTTAAAACAACTTAAAGGTCATATGACTGATGATTTAATTAGACATAGAGAAGAAGTATCTATGCAAATACGTGCTATGAATGAAATAAAAAATATGGCACAGAGGTATGGAGTAGATATATCACAACCTGCAGCAAATGCTAAGGAAGCAGTTCAATTCACATATTTAGGATATCTAGCAGCAGTAAAAGAAAATAATGGAGCGGCTATGTCTTTAGGAAGAACTTCTACTTTCTTGGATGTATATATTGAAAGAGATATTCAAAACGGTACAACAACTGAAGAGCAAGCTCAAGAAATAATAGATCAATTTGTCATAAAGTTAAGATTAGTAAGACATTTAAGAACGCCTGAATATAACGATTTATTTGGTGGAGATCCTAACTGGGTTACAGAATCAATTGGAGGAGTTGGTATTAATGGAATGCCATTAGTAACTAAAAATTCATTTAGATTCTTACACACATTAACTACTTTAGGACCAGCTCCAGAGCCAAATATGACAGTATTATGGTCAGAAAAACTTCCTGAACCATTTAAAAAATATTGTGCAAAAATGTCTATCGAGACTGATGCGATTCAGTATGAGAATGACGATGTTATGAGGGGTATCTACGGTGATGATTATGGTATAGCTTGCTGCGTATCTGCAATGGAAATAGGAAAGAGAATGCAGTTCTTCGGTGCTAGAGCTAATCTGGCAAAATCCCTTTTACTAGCTCTTAATGGTGGAGTAGATGAAAAGAAGTTCAAGCTAGTAGTTCCTGGTATTGAAAAAATTGAGGATGAAGTACTAGATTATAATAAGGTTAAGAAAGCTTATTATAAGGTTCTTGAATATGTTGCTGAGCTCTATGTCAACACAATGAACACAATACACTACATGCATGATAAATATGCTTATGAAGCTGGACAATTAGCTTTACATGATACAGATTTAAAATATTTTATGGCCTTTGGAGTAGCTGGTATTTCAGTTGCGGCGGATTCACTAAGTGCAATAAAGTATGCCAAAGTAAAACCTATAAGGAATGAACAGGGAATAACTACTGATTTCGAAATCCAAGGAGAATTCCCTAAATACGGAAATGATGATGATAGAGTTGATGATATAGCTGTAGAATTAATTAAGAAATTTTCTAAAGAACTTAAAAAACACCCGGCATATAAAGGTGCAGAGCACACTTTATCAGCATTAACTATTACATCAAATGTTGTTTATGGAAAGAAAACAGGGGCAACTCCAGATGGAAGAAAAGCTGGAGAACCATTAGCACCAGGAGCAAACCCAATGCATGGAAGAGATGTTAATGGAGCTTTAGCATCACTTAATTCTGTTGCTAAGATACCTTATAGAACATGGTGTCAAGATGGTGTTTCAAATACATTCTCTATCGTACCACATGCTCTTGGTAGAGATAAGGAATCCCAAATATCTAATTTAGTGGCTTTATTGGATGGATATTTTGTACAAAGTGCATTCCATTTGAATGTAAATGTAATGAATAGAGAAGTGTTAATTGACGCTATGGAACATCCAGAAAAATATCCTACTTTGACAATTAGAGTTTCTGGATATGCAGTTCACTTTAACAGACTTTCAAGAGAGCAACAGCTTGAAGTAATAAAGAGAACATTCCATGAATATGTTTAAAATAAGTACATTTTAAAGATTAGTATAAAGCTCTCACTTTTAGTGGGGGCTTTTATCATGGTAAAATGCAACTACTAGTTATTTATTGAATTTCATACAAAAAACTTTAAATTGATCGTAAATATTTATTTAATGCTCAGTTTTATTGAGTAGATAGGTAGAGATAAGTTTAGGAATGATGTATAATTGTATTAGCACAAGAAGAATAAAATATGACAATTTGTGCTATAAATATGAACTTTTAGTTGTAGGAAGGGATAATTATATGAATGTAGCGTTTTTTCTCACTCCTAAGAATGATGTGGTATGTGAAACACTTGATTCAACGATGAGACAAGCTCTTGAAAGAATGGAATATCACAGATATTCAGCTATTCCAATTATTGATCAAGAGGGTAGATATGTAGGCACACTTACAGAAGGTGATTTGTTATGGAAATTAAAAAATACACCGGAATTAAATTTTAAAAATACAAGTAAAATATTAATAGGGGATATACCAAGGCATATAGATAACAAACCAGTTAATATAAGTGCAAATATTGAGGATTTGGTGTCTTTATCTGTGAATCAAAATTTTGTACCAGTAGTTGATGATAATGGGGTTTTTATAGGTATAATTAAGCGAAGCGATATAATAAATTATTGCTATAAGCTACTTTTGGCTAAACGAGAAGATTAGTTGTTAAATAAAAAAGAAATATATAATTTTAGATTGATTTAAGAAAAGGTATCTAAATACGGTTTAGAGAAGATTTATAATTGCAGTAATTGGTTAAGTGTAGTATTTTAAAAACATATAGTTTATAGGAGAGGATAAAGTGACAAAAGGCAGGATACACTCGTTTGAAAGTATGGGGTTAGTTGACGGACCAGGAATAAGAACTATTGTTTTTCTTCAGGGGTGTGCGCTGAGGTGTTCTTACTGTCATAATCCAGATACGTGGAATTGTCATGAAGGAACAGAAATTGATTCGGAAGAATTGCTTAAGAAAATAATTAGGTTTAAACCATACTTTGAGAAATCAGGAGGTGGAGTTACATTTTCGGGTGGTGAACCCTTAATGCAGCCTGAATTCTTACTTGAAATGTTAAAGCTCTGTAAGAAGAGCGGCATTCACACTGTAATAGACACCGCAGGCTATGGAACAGGTAACTATGATGAGATTTTAAAATATACTGATTTAGTTTTATTGGATATAAAGCACATAGATAATGAAAAACATAAGAAACTTACAGGTAAGGATAGAATTGGCTCAGATGAATTCATAAAAGCACTAAAGGCTAACAATACAAAAGTTTGGATAAGACACGTGGTGGTTCCTGGAATAACAGATTCGGAGGAACATATAGTTAAGCTTGCTAAGTTTATAAAAGGTTTAAATAATATTGAGAAAATTGAATTGCTGCCATATCACTCCTTAGGTGTTGAAAAATATAAAAAGCTTAATTTGCCATATAAATTAGAAGGAATCGAAGATATGGATAGAGAGAGATTGGCGAAATTGGAAAAACTGCTAAATAATAATTTGGAGGTTTGAAAATGAACCATATTATAGAGAATAATAAAGAAAAATTTCAATTAAAAAATTACACTGAAGAGCTGGTTAAAGCAGCTTTAGACGATATGATACCAAGAATTAAGTGCTGTACTTGCGAAAGATGTAAGCAGGACATTATAGCATATGCTCTAAACCACTTGCCTGCAAAATATGCAGTTACTTTAGAAGGTGAAATGTATTCTAAGATTAACGAATTAGTACAACAATCAGTTGTAGATATTCAGGTGGTAATATTGGAGGCAGTGGATATTGTTTCTAAAAAGCCTAGACATTAAAACTTCAATTTATCTGGTCTGTAAGACCAGATTTTTTTTTAAAAGTTCACGCTAGAATAATTAATAATAGAATAAATTAGGTAAATTTGGAGAAGCTGTTTATGAAAAGAAGATTAAGGGGTGAACTTTGTGAAAAAAAATGTAAAGAACTTATTTGTCTTATTAACCTTACTAATTTATACCACTGTAGTTGCAGGTTGTGAGGCATTATCCAAAAATTCTTCTATAGCAACTAATAATAAAGTGAAGACAGAATCAAAAGCGCTTATAAATAATGAAGTTAATGAGTACAAAATGAATATCCAATTTGATCCTAATGGAAATTTCTTATATGGAAATGAAATTGTAAACTACATTAATAAAACTGATAAGAATTTTGATGAAATATATTTTCATATTTATCCTAATGCTTATCAAAAAAAAGAGACGACGCCGGCGCAGTTTGGTTTTGATGAAACCTTCCCGAAGGGTTTTAGTAAAGGTGGTATTGATGTCAATAATGTTAAAGTTAATGGAAAAGAAGCAAAGTTTAATGTTCAAAGCGCAGATAATACAATATTAAAAATTAAATTGGATAAGTCGTTAAAGTCAGGAGAAAGAATTGACGTTTCAATGGATTTTAAGGTTCAAATTCCAGAAGGTAAGGATAGGTTAAGCCATTATAATTCGCATTTTAACCTAGGTAATTGGTATCCGATTGCTGCTGAATATGATAAAAAAGGGTGGCATTTAGATCCTTATTATAGTATGGGGGATCCGTTTTATAGTGATGTTTCAAATTATAATGTAACTATAAACACTCCGAAGGAATATATTGTAGCTGCTACAGGTGATGCGGTATATGAGAAAATAGAGGGCGATAAAAAAATCTATAATTTCAAGGGCACAAAGGTTAGAGACTTTGCATGGGCAGCAAGTAACAAGTTCAAGGTTATGGAAAAGGAGGTTGAAGGTATCAGGGTCAAAAGTTATACTGACAATACGGATGATGATACCAGTAATCTTCAGTTATCGGTTGGTGAAGAATCCATAAAGACCTTTAATAAATATTATGGTAAGTATCCTTATAAAACTTATTCAATAGTTCAAACATATTTTCCTACGGGTATGGAGTATCCTGGCATAGTTTTTATAACTAATGATAAGAGATATAAGGAAAGTGCATATTTTGAAACCATTGTTGCACATGAGACTGCTCATCAATGGTGGTATGGTGTAGTAGGAGATGATGAAGTTAACGAAGCGTGGCTTGATGAAAGCTTTGCTTGCTATTCAGAGAATATTTACTATGAAAATAAGTTTCATAATAGTAAGTATATTGATACATTAAAAAAAGTATACGAAAGATATGCTAAGAATATGAGGGGAAATGAACCGATTTTGCAGCCTGTTAATGAATTTAAATCAGATAATGATTATGCAATGCTGGTGTACTACAAAGGGGCTGTTATGCTGCACGAACTAAGGAATCAAGTGGGAGATGCGGAGTTCTTTAAGATTCTTCAAACCTTTTACAATAAGTATGAGTTTAAAAATGCTACTACTAGTGATTTTTTAGGAGTAGTTGAAGAGGTTACGGGAAAGAATTGGGAGTCATTTTTCGATAGATGGTTAAAGTGTAAGGTTGATTAACTTCAATTAAAGATGTTGAATTTAATTAGAATTAGTCAAACTATCTTAAATTTTGTTTGTTAAACCTTTGTTACATGAATATTATAGTTGACAATTTTAATTGAAAGTGATATTATTTAATAAAATAATATAGCCTTTAAAGAATAGTCCAGAGAGACTGAAAAGGTGTCTAATGCTTAGATGAGCATATATGTTTTAGTTAGGATTAGTACGCCTTTTGCCAGATGGTAAAAGGCTTTTATTTTTATAATTGAATAGTTGCCTTTAAATTTAGTCCCGAGAGGCTAATAAGGAATTTTATGATAGGTGTACACATATGTATACCTATAAGTGCGCAAATAAAAGACCTTCTGCCTCAAGTGGAAGGTCTTTATTGTTAAAATTCTATTGAATTTGGATTGTAAAAGTATGCATAAAATATGAATTTAGAATTATATTGTTAATTCAGGAAAAACACCGAAATATAAGGCTATATATGGCTTGACAGTAGTGTGTCAAATATGTTAACCTATGAATAAATATAATATATGATGTATAAAAATTAAATGATCGGTGTTAAATTTTAAGAAGAGGTGGAATATATGAGTGGCAAATTGTATTTAGAAGACGGAACGGTTTTTGAGGGTAAGGGATTTGGTAAAATAGGTACTTCAGTTGGAGAATTAGTATTTAATACATCAATTACTGGATATCAAGAAATACTTACAGACCCTTCTTATGCAGGACAAATTATAAATATGACATATCCATTAATAGGGAATTACGGTGTTAATAGTTTTGAAAATGAGTCAAAACAAATTTTTGCAAAAGGTTTTGTTGTAAAATGTATTTCAGAACATCCTTCTAACTGTGCTAGTGAAGAAAGTATCGACGAAATGCTAAAGAAGATGGGCGTTGTTGGTTTGTATGGAGTAGATACTAGAAGCATAACTAGAAAAATCAGAAAACTAGGCGCAATGAAGTGTGTTATAACTAATGAGGACCTATCTATAGAAGAACTTGATAATATTATAAAGAGCACTACCCTTACAAATGAATATGTAAAACAAGTAAGTACAAAAGAAGTTATTCATATTCCAGGAGAAGGTCCAAGAGTTGCGGTTATAGACTTTGGAGCAAAAAGAAACATAATTGAGAACTTAAAACATAGAAATTGTGACATAACAATTTTCCCGTACAATGTATCTTATAATGAAGTAATGAGTATTAACCCAGATGGATTGTTCCTTAGCAATGGACCTGGAGATCCTAAGGCAGTACCAGAAGCTATAGAAACTGTAAAAAAATTGATACAAGTACTTCCAACATTCGGAATATGTCTTGGTCATCAAATAATAGCATTAGCAGTAGGTGGAGATACCTATAAGTTAAAGTTTGGTCACAGAGGTGGAAACCATGGTGTTTATGATATTGAAAGAGATAAAGCATATATAACATCACAAAATCACGGATATGCTGTAGACTCTAAAACTGTAGAAAATAAAGGTATGATTATAACTCATATCAACCTAAATGATAATACTGTTGAAGGTATGAAGCATAAATCACTTCCTGTATTTTCAGTACAATTTCATCCAGAAGGTGCACCAGGCCCTATAGATACAGAATATCTATTTGACAAATTTATGACAATAATGAATGATGATGTTAATACTAAAGCTATATAACAAATACTAACAACTTCGGGAGGAATTTAACATGCCTTTAGATAAAACAATAAAAAAAGCTTTGATACTAGGATCTGGACCAATAATAATAGGTCAGGCAGCAGAATTTGATTATTCTGGTACTCAAGCCTGCAAAGCAATAAAAGAAGAAGGAATAGAAACAATATTAATAAACAGTAATCCTGCTACAATAATGACTGACAGCAATATTGCAGATAAGGTTTATATAGAGCCACTTACAGAAGAGGTAGTAGAGCAGATAATCATAAAAGAGCAGCCAGATGGTATATTAGCTGGATTCGGTGGTCAAACAGCTTTAAATTTGGCAATGAACTTAAGAAAAAAAGGTGTGCTTGATAAGTACAATGTAAAATTATTAGGAATAAATAGTGAAGCTATTGTTAAAGCAGAGGATAGAGATGAGTTCAAAAAACTAATGCTAGATATAAATGAACCTATACCTGAGAGTATAATAGCTACTCATATAGATGAATGTGTAGATTTTGTAAATAAGCACGGATTCCCAGTAATAATTAGACCAGCATATACACTTGGTGGTACTGGCGGCGGTATCGCTGAAAATATGGATGAACTACTAGATATATGTGATAGGGGTATTAAGCTAAGTCCGATAGGACAGATACTTTTAGAGCAAAGCGTGGCTGGTTGGAAAGAACTAGAATATGAGGTTGTAAGAGATAAGAAAGATAATTGCATTATCATATGTAATATGGAAAATATCGATCCTGTAGGTATTCATACTGGTGACAGTATAGTTGTAGCACCGTCTCAAACACTTAGAGATAGTGAACATCAAATGCTAAGAAGATCTGCAATTAAAATAATAAGAAGCTTAAAAATAGAAGGCGGATGTAATATACAATTTGCCTTAGATCCAAAAAGTAATAAATATATAGTAATCGAAGTTAATCCAAGAGTTAGCCGTTCCTCAGCACTTGCTTCAAAAGCTGTGGGATATCCAATAGCTAAGATTGCAGCTAAAATTGCTATAGGATACAGCTTAGATGAATTGAAAAATTATGTTACTAAAAACTCCAGTGCTTGTTTTGAACCAACATTAGACTATATAGTAGTTAAAATACCAAAATGGCCTTTTGATAAGTTCGGTACTGCTGAAAGAGTTTTGGGTACACAAATGAAAGCAACTGGTGAAGTAATGTCTATAGACAGAACTTTTGAGGCTGCGTTCTTAAAAGCTATAACTTCACTTGAAGGAAAGCTTACAGCTTTAAGGCTGGATAAGTTTATAGGCATGACTGATAGAGAATTAGTAGATAAGATACTAAAGCATGATGATGAAAGATTATTTGCCATAGCTGAAACTTTAAGAAGAGGTCTTAGCATAGATAAGCTTCATGAATTAACAAAGATTGATAAATGGTTCTTAAATGGTATAAATAACATAATTAAGATGGAAATAAAGCTTAAAGCTGAAAAAACTACTGAAGTTATGGTAGAAGCAAAGAAGATGGGCTTTACTATTAAAGAAATATCAAATCTTACCGGCATAAAAGAAGATGAAGTGAAAAACATATTAAATAGTGAAAAAGTATCTCCAGTATATAAGATAGTTGATACTTGTAGTGGTGAATTTGAAGCGGAAACTCCATACTATTATTCCTGCTATGAGAATGAAGACGAGAATGAAATATCTGATGATAAGAAAATAATAGTAATAGGTTCAGGTCCAATAAGAATTGGTCAAGGAATCGAATTTGATTATTGCTGTGTTCATGGAGTATGGGGAATAAAAGAAGCTGGTTTTAAATCAATAACTATAAATAATAACCCTGAAACTGTTAGTACTGACTTTGATACAGCTGATAAATTGTATTTTGAATCATTGTATATAGATAATGTAATGGACATAATTAACCAAGAGAAACCAGAAGGTGTTATTGTTCAATTCGGAGGGCAGACAGCGATAAATCTTGCTGAAGAATTGAGTAAAAGAGGAGTTAAGATACTCGGTAGTTCCTTTGAATCAATTGATTTAGCAGAAGATAGAGAAAAATTTGGTGATCTACTTAAAAAATTAGAAATACCAATGCCAGAAGGTACTGCAGTTACTAGCATGGAAGAGGCATATGATGCAGTAACTACTTTGGGATATCCTGTTATAGTTAGACCTTCGTATGTAATCGGTGGACGTGCGATGCAGGTGGTTTATGACAAGGCTGCACTCCAAAAATATATGAGTGAAGCAGTAACTTTATCAACCGCACATCCAGTTTTAATAGATAAGTATGTAAAAGGTACTGAAATTGAAGTTGACTTAATATCCGATGGAGAAGACATACTTATACCTGGAATAATGGAACATGTTGAAAGAACAGGTGTACATTCAGGTGATAGTATTACAATGTATCCATATCATACATTATCCAAAGAAACTGTAGCTACTTTAGAGAAGTACAGCAGGGCTTTAGCAAAAGAACTAAAAGTTGTAGGATTAATGAATATACAATATGTGTATGATGGAAATAAGGTATATGTAATAGAGGTTAATCCTAGAGCATCAAGAACAGTTCCAATTCTAAGCAAGGTAACTGGTGTACCAATGGTTAAATTGGCTGTAGATATAATTACAGGCAAGAAGCTAAAGGATTTAGGATATGGCTTAGGTCTTAATAATGACAGCAAGCTTCATGCAATAAAGGTGCCAGTATTCTCTAATGAAAAACTTTCAGACGTTGATACTTATCTAGGACCTGAAATGAAATCAACTGGAGAAGTTATGGGTGTGGATGTAGATTTTGATATTGCTGTATATAAAGGATTTAGTGCTTGTGGAATGAAGATACCTACTGGTGGAAATGCTTATGTTTCCTTAAAGGATGTAGACAAAGAAGAAGGATTAGAAATAGTAAAGAAGTATGCAGATCTTGGATTTAAGCTTTACTCATCAGAGGGAACAGGAGATTTTCTAAAGAGTAACGGATTACAATGTGAAAAGATGCCAATTAATAAGCTTATGAAGGCTATTGGAGATGAAGGTATTGATTTAATAATAAATACGCCTACGAAGGGAAACAATTTAAATACTGTTGGCTTTAAGATAAGAAGAAAAGCAGCTGTTTATAGAGTTCCAGTTTTCACATGTATTGACACTGCTAGTATATTTTTAACAGCTATTAATGTTAAGAAATCCAATAAGCAGGTTCAATATAGAGCAATGGATGAGTACTTTGTATAAAATATATCAATAATATAGCGCTTAAATACAAGTTTAAGTAAGAAAACTTTAGATTTATTCATAAAAGAGGCTTGAAAGCATTGAGGTTTTCAAGTCTCTTTTTTATAATATTATTAGAGGAATCGCATATTATATTAAATTTGTAGATTGTTAAAAAAATATTATTAAAATTTATGCATTTGAGTTATAATAGTTCATGGATGTTCTTGTAAGGAGGGTTAAAATTGTCTAAACCAAGTATTTTTAGCAGCAGCTATGAGAGAGAAAGAAAAAAAAGAAGAAGGAAAAGAATAGCTCTTGTATTAACAGTTTTAATTTTGGGGTCTGCTTTGTTGTTTAAGGGAGGCATCACGGAACTATACAAAAAAAATGTGAGTTCTAAGAGTTTTAGTATTTCAGGTGTATTGAATAAATTTAAATATAAAAACTCAGATAAAAAATTAGATAAAAAGGAAACAGTTAAAGTAAATCAAGACAAGACTACACAAGACAAGAAGAATGATCCAAAGGTGGTAGATAGTGTTTATGCTATAAATATGCCAGACTCAAAACAGGTCAAGGTGTCATATGAAAAGAATGGCGATGACAAGAAGATAAAATCTGTAGATTTAAACGGATTGGATGGAGATTACAATATTAGTTCTACCGGTAAAGCTGTGGTAGTATATGATAAAAATGGTCAAACCATGACTTATATAGATGCTGACGGTAATCAGCAGGACATAACTTATAATTCATATACATCAAGTGGGGGAACTACATTCACTAGAACCGCTGTGCTGCAGAATAATCCTACATACATATGGTGCTCTTCACCAAAGTTTATTGATGATAATAGCATAGTATTTGTAAGTCAAGTACCATGGTTTGATAACAGAACAGATAAATATATATGGAAGTACAGCATTAAAGACAAGGCTTTTGAAAACACAAATATATCTGGCTCTGATGTTAAACTAAATAGTGTAAACGAAAATGGATTAGAAGCAGTTGTTAATGGTAATACTCAGTATTTGAAATGATGTATTGAGATGGATGGGAGAAGTACATGAAGGTTGGATTATCCTCTGCAATATTTTACCCGAAAGTTAACACAGAGGATGCTATTGATAAAATCTGTGAATTAGGGTTTGAATGTGCAGAAGTTTTTTTAAATAGTATGTGTGAATATGATGAAGAATTTGTAAAAAAGCTTAGCGATAGGAAGAATCAAAATAATATTGATATAATTTCCGTACATGCATTTTCTTCTTCTTTTGAGCCATATTTATTTGATGCTTATAAAAGAAGAAGAGAAGACATGTTGTCTATGTTCAAAAAGGTATGCAAGGCAGGTAAAATTTTAGGAGCAAAGTATTACACTTTTCACGGATTAAGGCAAGGGGTTAATAAATTTTTAGATGACAAATTTATTTTAGAAATATATAATGAATTAATATATATAGCTGGGGAAAATGAAATGAAGCTGGCCCAGGAAAATGTTTCTTGGTGTATGTCCTCTGATATAAATTTTATTGAGATGTTAAAGGAAAGGTGTAGTTATCCACTATATTTTACATTGGATCTCAAGCAAAGCTATAGGGCTTGTATTGAACCGGATAAGTATATTGAAGCAATGGGAGATAGATTAGTTAACATTCATATAAATGATAAAAATGATACCAATTCATGTTTACTACCTGGCAAGGGGGATATCAACTATAAAAGCCTCTTTAGTAAATTGAATTCAATAAATTATAAGGGCAACGCCATAATAGAGGTCTATAGTGATAATTATACATCTTTTGATGATATAAGACAGGCGCATTATTATTTAAAAGATTTATTTCATAGTAAACAGAGTTCTTAGCGGCAGAGACGCTTATTAACAGTGTTCTAAGTGTCAAGGACACTTAGAACACGTTATTTAGGGACGTAGCAGCCGGTATCTCTAGTCTTTAGAAGCGTGAGTATTACGGCTGGTAGTCATAGAAAAAAGTATAATAAATATAGTTATTCGTATAGTAATAATTATTAAATAAACATATATTTATACAAATATTAAAATGTATTTGTAAACTTATGAAATAATGGTATATAATAAATAGTAAAAGAATAATCTTGAATAACATTTGTAAATAATTATTAATATATGTTATAATATCTAAGTTAAAATAAGCATGGACTTGATTAGGAGGAATTTTAATGAACGCTAACGTAGAAAAACTAGGTAACAATGTTGTTAAATTTGAAATAACTGTAGAAGCAGAACAGTTCAAGGAAGCTGTAAAAGAAGCTTTTAAAAAGCAAGGTAAGAAGTTTAATATACCTGGATTTAGAAAAGGTAAAGCACCAATGAATATAATAAAGCAATATTATGGAGAAGGCGTATTTTATGAAGAAGCAATCAATATTTGCTGCGATAATACATATCCATTAGCTTTGGAGCAAAATAACATAAAGCCTGTAGATTATCCTAAAATAGATATAGTTCAAATCGGAGAAGATAAGGAGTTTATATATACTGCAGAAGTAACAGTAACTCCTGAAATTGAACTTGGAGAATATAAGGGAGTAGAAGTTGAAAAAGTTGAATACCCTGTAAGCGATGAAGTTGTCGAAGAACAACTTAAAGCTATGCAAGAAAAGAACGCTAGAATAAAATCAAAAGAAGATGGAGCAGTAGAAAAGGGTGACATAGCTGTAATAGATTTTAAAGGTTATATTGATGGAGTTGCATTTGAAGGCGGAGAAGGAACAGATTACTCTTTAGAAATTGGTTCAGGAACATTCATAGGTAATTTTGAAGATCAATTAATCGGTTTAATGAAAGATGAAAGCAAGGATGTAAATGTAACATTTCCTGAAGAATATGGTAAGGAAGAACTTAATGGAAAACCTGCTACTTTCCAAGTTACAGTAAAAGAAATAAAAATAAAAGAATTACCAGCTTTAGATGATGAATTTGCAAAGGAAGTATCTGAATTTGATACACTTGATGAAGTAAAGGCTGATATAAGAAAGAAAGCTGAAGAATCAAATGAAGCAAGAGCAAAAGCAGAATTAGAAGAAAAGGTAATTGAAGCAGTTTCCAATAATGCTAAAATAGACATACCTGAAGTAATGGTTAAAAACGAAACAGATGTAATGCTTAGAGAACTTGAAATGAGATTAAAATATCAGCAATTAGATCTTGAATCATATTATAAATTTACAAATAGTTCAGAAGAAAAAGTAAGAGATTACATGAAAGAAACAGCTGAAAAAAGAGTTAGAACTAGATTAGTACTAGAAAAAATATCAGAGACTGAAAATATTAATGTTACAGAAGAAGAACTTTTAGAGAGAGCTACTGAAATGGCTAAACAATACACAAATAAAGATCTTGAAAAAATGGGTAAATTAATTCTAGATGCTCAAAGAAGCATGATTGAAGAAGAAGTGAAAAATTCTAAGGTTATTGATTTATTAGTTAGCAGCGCAAAGCTAACTGCATAGATGTAAATTAATCGACAGTGATAAGTTTTTGTTATATTTTTGTTTAATGAATTCAAAAATATGGCATAATATAAATAAGATTATAATAACTAATTCTTCATTGTAAAAGAATATTATATGGATGTTCTTGTAGCAATAAAAAGGAGGGAATTTATATGAGTTTAGTGCCTATGGTAATAGAACAAACTAACAGAGGAGAAAGGTCTTACGATATTTATTCAAGACTTTTAAAGGATAGAATTGTATTCCTGGGAGAAGAAGTTAATGATGTTA
>JAUZPI010000006.1 GCA_030706015.1 Bacillota bacterium | reverse complement strand
CTTCATTTAAAACTGGAAGAGTTCCTGGAAGTCCCATACATACAGGACATGTATTTTCATTTGGCTTTGAACCAAATTGAGTAGAACAATTACAGAATATTTTTGTCTTAGTATGTAATTCCGCGTGAATTTCAAGACCTATTATAGTTTCGTAACTCATATATATTCAAGGCTGCTGCGCTGCAGCCGTCCCCCTTTCTCTTAGTGGTATTTTATTTTCTTACGTTATCAATTTGAAGAGCATCTTCAAGTGCTTGTGCTGCACTGAATATTTTCTTTTCTCCAAAATGAGGTCCTAGAATTTGAATTCCTATTGGAAGTCCGCTTGCACTGAAACCGCATGGTAAGGATATACCAGGTATTCCTGCAAGATTTATATTAACTGTATATATATCTTCTAAATACATTTCTAATGGATTGTTCTTCTTTTCTCCAGCTACAAATGGAAGCACTGGTGATACTGGACTCAATATTAAATCATATTGTTCAAATACGCTCTTGAACTGATTTTTTATTTTCTTCTTTAATTTTAATGCCCTCTTATAATAAGCATCATAATATCCGGAAGATAATGCATAAGTTCCAAGCATTATTCTTCTCTTAACTTCATCTCCAAAAGCCTCTGTTCTGCTCTTTGTTATTAGTTCATCAACACCTTCATAGTCAGCTGTTCTATGACCATAACGTATTCCGTCGTATCTAGCTAGGTTTGAGCTTGCTTCTGCTGAAGATATTATGTAATAAGCTGAAAGACCTTCAGTTGTAATTGGAAGAGATATTTCTTCAACTTCAGCTCCAAGTTCTTTGAATTTCTCTACACAATTTAAAACTGCATCGCTTATCTCTTTATCTAAACCATCACCAAAGAATTCCTTAGGAACCCCTATTTTCATTCCTTTTACGCCTGCATTTAAAGCTTCTGTATAATTTTCTATAACTAAATCTTTTTTGCTTGTGTTGTCTTGTAAGTCAGTTCCTGCTATTACTTCTAAACCTATAGCACAATCTCTAACCTTCTTACCTAAAGGTCCTATTTGATCTAATGAGGAACCAAAAGCTATAAGACCAAATCTTGAAACAAGTCCGTAAGTAGGCTTAAGCCCTACAACTCCGCAGAAGGCTGCCGGCTGTCTTATAGAACCACCTGTATCTGAACCAAGAGTAATGGGTGCCATACCAGCTGCTACTGCTGCTGCAGAACCGCCTGAAGAACCTCCAGGAACTCTAGTTAAATCCCAAGGATTTTTAGTTGCTTTGAAAGCTGAGTTTTCATTGGAAGAACCCATAGCGAATTCATCCATATTTAATTTTCCTATGATAACAGCATCTTCTTGCTTTAACTTTTTAACTACTGTTGCATCATAAGGCGGAATGAAGTTTTCAAGCATCTTTGAAGCACAGGTAGTTCTCACTCCATCTGTACAGATATTGTCCTTAACTCCGATAGGTACCCCTGCAAGTTTACCTAATGTTTCTCCGTTCTTAACCTTTTCATCTACGATTCTTGCCTGTCTTAATGCATCTTCTTCGCATAGTGTTAAGAATGCATCTACCTTAGGCTCTTCCTGTTTTATCTTTTCAAATATAGCTTTAACCACTTCTTCTGAAGTGAATTTTTTCTCTCTAATACCGCTTCTTATTTCTTCAACGGTCATTTTTGAAACTTCCATCTAATGTGTGCCTCCTTTTTACTTTTGATAAACTGAGTTCCTAGCGTCTATACGTGACTGTTATCTAAAATTTTTGGTACCTGGATAGCACCGTCTCTTAAGTCTCTTACGTTTTGCATAAGCTTCTTCTTATCTTCAAACACTTCAACGCTGTCTTTCCTAAACTCAGTATTAACATCATCAAATTCATGAAGATTTATGTCGGATAAATCCACCTTATCTATTTCTCTAAAATGTCCAAGTATAGCTTCAAATTCTCCAGCCATCTTTTCAGCTTCTTCTTCTGTGAAACTTAGTTTTGCAAGCTTTGCAATGTATTTTACTACGTCTACACTAACTTCCTTTTCACTCATGTTTTTCACTCCTTTTACTTATCAGGTATAGTCAAACCTACCATCTATTAACTATGTATTAACTTCCAAAAACCTAGGGGTACGCCCCCTAAGGCTATTATGGGGTTATTCTCTTCATATCTCTTGGAAGTAGACAAGCTTCTCTTATGTTTTCAAGATCTAATATTTTCATAGTCAATCTTTCAAGACCTATAGCTAATCCTCCGTGAGGCGGCATACCATACTTAAAGTTCTCTGTATAGAATGCGAAGTCTTCAGCCTTTATTCCAAATTTCTTTATGTTTTCAACTAGCATTTCGTAGTCATGAATTCTTTGACCGCCAGTTGTTATTTCTAATCCCTTATATATAAGGTCGAAACTCTTAGTCATACCTTCTTCCTTATCATCTGGCATAGTGTACATAGGTCTCTTAGGAATTGGGTATTTTGTTAAGAATACAAAGTCAGAATTATATTTTTCTTTAACATATTTAGAGAATAATTTTTCTCCCTCAGCATCAAGATTACCCTTAGGTGAACTCTTGCCATATTCCTCAAGAATTATTCTTTGAGCTTCTGCAAGTGGTATTCTTGGTATCTTAACTTCATCTGGTAACTCTTTTTCGTGCAGCTTAAGCTCTGCTGCACAGTTTTTCTTTAAGTGAGCAAATAAATAGTTAATGAATCCTTCTTCTAAATCCATAAGATCATTTTCATCTTCTATAAAGCCCATTTCTAAGTCTAAGCTTACATATTCATTTAAATGTCTCCAAGTATTGTGAAGCTCTGCTCTGTAAGCATGACCCACCTCAAATACTCTTTCAAAGCCAACTCCTACCATCATTTGTTTGTAGAATTGAGGACTTTGTGCTAAGAAAGCTCTATGGTCAAAATAGTGAACAGTAAACATTTCACTTCCGCCTTCAGTTCCTTCAGCAATTATCTTAGGAGTATGGATTTCTGTGAAATTCTTTCCTCTTAAATATTGTCTGAAAGCTTCCCCTATTTCCTCTTGTATTCTAAAAACTGCTAAGGTCTTTGGTCTTCTTAAACTTATAGTTCTATGATCTAATTGAGTTTCCAATGCTGCATCTATTTTTCTTCCGTTTATTTCAAAGGGAAGTATATCGTAATAAGCTTTTCCAAGGACCTTAACCGCTTCAACTTGAACCTCCGCACCATCAGTAGCCTTTGGATTTGAAACCTTAGTGCCTGATGCTTCAATACACATTTCAAGTCTTAACCCTTGGCATAATTCTTTATCAAGCACTAATTGAAGTACTCCAGTTTTATCTCTTAGTCTTATAAAGTTTACTTTTCCTAAAGAATGAATTTTGTGTATCCATCCTTTAACTACCACCTGTGTTCCATCTTCTACTGCTTTGACGTCTCTTACATACAATCTTTCCATGAACCTTTGCCCCCTTAATTTTTTATTATTAAAAAACTGTAATAACATTTTCTGCTAAAAACAAAATAAAAAGTCCCTATACCATAACGGTATAGGGACGGAATTAACTTATCCGCGGTGCCACCCTGATTAGCACAAAGCTCTCTCAGTACAGATATAATATAACATATCGATACTTAGCCCTTTTAACAGTGGACAACCGTTCAAGCCTACTTTTCAAAAATGAATTTGGGTTGAATGCTCCAGGGTGTTCTTCCATAAAATCATCATATAAGGCTTGCACCATCCCTTACTCGCTAAGAATCTAATTATATGTACTCTCCCTATCATTGCAATTTTAAAATCAATAATTAAATGTATTATACTACTACAGTTGTGTATTTGCAAGATTTAATATCATTTTTTGACTATTTAATGTTATTTGTCTTATTTATTATTATTTTGTCAATTTTATCCCCTTACTTTACATGTTAATTGACAAATTGATAATTTTCACATCACTTCTTCCTTCTTCTTACTATCTTCATTTATTATTTCGTATATCTCTAATACCATTTCATTTAATAATATTTCTGCCTTTTCTTCATTTTCAGCCTCTACATACACTCTGCAAATTGGCTCATCTGCATCCGGTAAAACCAATACCCAAGAATCCTCAAAATTGATTCTTACTCCTTCAATCAGCTCCAAAGTACTACTAGAGCAATTCTCGATAATATTTCTCATCACCGTTCCCTTTTTGTCCCAAGGGCAAGGTACTTCTTTTCTCTTCATGTAATACTTAGGAAGCTTTCCCATGATTGCAGAAAGAGATACATTAGAGCTTACCATCATATTTATAGTCAACATCGTTACATTTATTGCATCAAGCATTGAAAGATAAATGTTAACTATAGCGTTTCTTCCTAAACCATTATCATTCTTAATATATTCATCCAAAATAGCTCTTTGTGATGTTTTGGTTCGTATAATCTTTGCTCCTATAGTCTTAGCAACATAATCCATTGTCAGTGATTCAGTCACTGGATAAGCCAGCAGCTTAAATTTAGAATGATTCATAGATACAATAGCCATCAATGCTTCATAGCCCTGCTGACTTATTATATTGCCTTTATCATCTACAAAAACTGCAGTGTCAGCCTCATCAGAAATATATACTCCGAAGTTTGCGCTATTCTCTTTAACTTCATTGCTAAGTCCAACTAAGTCCTTTGGTTGATCGTAAAACCTGTAACCTACCCCTACTTCATGAAATATTTTTTCCATAACTGATTTTATTATATTATTCCTTGTACTAAACACAACCTTATATTTCTTTTCTCTTATCCTGTTTATATTTAGCTGGTTTATTATCTGTCTAGTGTAATAATCTATACAATCACTAAAATGAGTTATTATCTTAAAAGCATCAGTCTTACTCCTTCTATAGTCTTCTCTAATAAAGCTGCTCTCAATTTTTCTTTCCATTGCTTTGCTGATATTGAGTCCATCCTTGTCAATAAAGATTATATTTACTCGTTGATTATCTTCCTTATCTACAGCCACATGGATGGAACCTTGTAGTCCGAAGAATACAGTAGCTTGTCTAGTCATGGCAGTTGTAGTTCTTTTCAAATCATACACCTCAACCCCCATAGACATTAAGCCTGTAGCCAGAGAATACTTAAACATCTGTGCTGCTCCGTCATCGCTGCAGCTAATTGCTACCTTTGAATCAGCCTTAAGCATAGAACCATAGGCAGAACCTAATTTTGAAACATATTCTGGAGTTATATCTACATTAACCTCACCACTTATACCATTTTTCCCAAATAAGGACCTGGAATACTTTCCTCCCCATATAATATTGGATTTAACTATAGCACTGGTACCTACCACCTTATTAGGCCAAATCTTTATTCCAGGCTTTATAACTGCTCTGCGGCCTATTAAGGTTTCCTTTCCAATAGCAGCTTCCTCAAATATAGAAACACCATTCTCCAGCTGTACCTTATCACAAATTACAGAACCTCGTACCTCTGAATTATTTCCAAAATAACAATTATCAAAAACTACACTTCTCTTTATAGTTGCCCCTGAGGAAATTATATTGTTTTTACCTAAAATAGTGTATGGCCCTATATGTGCGCTGCTGTAGATTTTTGTGTTACTGCCTATATATGCTGGTGGGCTTATCTTAGCATCCTTGCTTATCTGAGTATTATCTCCTATATACACATCGTTGATAATTTTTCCTCTTATGTCAACGTTTACAATTTTATTCATTATATCGTGATGACACTTTATAAACTGCTCAATGTTTCCAATATCACACCAGTATCCATCAGCTACATATCCATACATCGGTTTTTGATTTTTTAGAAAAATAGGAAACAAATCATTGCTAAAATCAAACTGTTGACCTTCTTCATAGTAATTAAACACTTCTGGCTCTAAGATGTAAATTCCTGTATTTACCTTATCACTGAATACCTCACTCCAACTAGGTTTTTCTAAGAAGCCTTTGATTCTTCCATCCTTTTCTGTAACCACAACTCCGTATTCCAGAGGTACTTGGACTTCTTTTAAAATTAATGTAGCAATTCCACCCTTTTCTCTATGATACTGTAAAGCCTTGTCTATATCTATATCTGTTAATGCATCTCCACTAATTACTATAAATGTATCATCAAGAAATCTTTCAGCATTCTTGACGCTGCCAGCAGTTCCTAAAGGCACTTGCTCTATGAAATACTGAATATTAACTCCAAACTCCTTACCATCACCGAAATAACCTATGATTTCATCAGGTAAGTATTGAAGCGTTACTCCAATATCGGTTATGCCACTCTTCTTTAAAAGTTCAATAGTATACTGCATAACTGGCTTTTCCATAATAGGAAGCATTGGTTTTGGTAAATTACAAGTCAATGGTCTTAACCTTGTCCCTTGGCCTCCTGCCATTATAATAGCCTTCATTTGTTTCATCCCCTTATATTTAGAAAGTTAAATCAAATTGTCACTACCCTAAATATTTATAAGCCCTTACGAAAACGTATCTATAATTATTTCTTTTAATACTGCTATATATTTAATTTTATTTTAACCCACATTGTAATATATATCAAATATTTATAGTGATTTATACAATTTTTCTTTCTGCTAATTTCTACATAAAATTACACTCCTCTCTTCAAATCACTTTTTCTTTACTTTATAATATCAAGTGGTATACTATGGTTAAAGTTATTCTTTATTAATTTTACTTTATAATATTATTAAGGAATATTTAATTGTACAATTTATTAAATGTTTGTAGGTGATATAATTATGAGTTTACTTATATTTGATGGCGTGGATTACAGAAACGGAGAAAAATCCATACTAAAAAACATAACCTTAGAAATACATAAGGGTGATTTTATATCTGTAGTAGGTCCTTCCGGCGGTGGAAAAACGACCCTTCTCAAATTATGTTGTAACCTCACAAATCCCACAAAAGGAGGCATTTATTTTAATAATAAAAGCATACATGAATATGCTGCTACGGAATATCGCCAAAGAGTAGCTTATTGTTTTCAAACTCCATATCTTTTTGGAGATACGGTACTCGATAATCTTAACTTTCCTTATACAATAAGGGGTAAAAAAATAGATATGAATAGAATTCATGCACTTTTTTCTGACTTTCAGATTGATATAAATATGCTTCATCAGTCTACTACTAATTTATCCGGAGGAGAAAAACAACGAATAGCCCTTATAAGAAGTATTTTATTTGTACCTGAAGTGCTTCTTCTTGATGAGGTTACCTCTGCTCTTGATAAGGACAATACTCTAATTGTAGAAAAGGTAATAGATGATCTAAATCTTCAAGGTACAACAATTATGTGGATAACACATAATGAGCTTCAGAGCAAAAAATATGCAAATAAAATCCTGAGACTTGAAAACGGTGAAATACATAACTTCCAATTAAACACAAAGGAGGCATTATTATGAATACTTCCAGCACATTAAGTATAACCTCTTTACTGATTGCTTCCTCTTTAGTAATTATATCTCTTGTTTTTTCCTATAGTCAAAAATTAAAGCTTGAAAAAGAAATTATTATTGGTATAGCTCGTGCAATTATTCAACTTATTCTTGTAGGCTACGTACTTGATTTTATCTTCGGTCAAAAAAGTCCTATATTCACTACATTACTTTTAGCCTTTATGCTGTTTAACGCAGCCTATAATTCTAAAAAGAGAGGAAATGGTATAAGAAATGCCTTCTTAATATCCCTTATATCTATAGGCTCTGGCACAGTAATTACTCTAGTGGTATTAGTGTTTGCAGGTGCAATTAAATATGAACCCTACCAGGTGGTTCCGGTGGGAGGCATGATTATTAGCAACGCCATGGTTGCTATCGGACTTTCCTATAAACAAATGTTAGTTAATTTTAAGGAAAAAAAAGATGAGGTTGAAACTAAGCTTGCCTTGGGAGCAGATATTTTTCCTTCTTCTAAGGAAATTATAAGAAATAGTATAAAGGTTGGAATGATACCTACCATAGACTCTATGAAAACTCTTGGTATAGTTGCTCTTCCAGGTATGATGACAGGTCTGATTTTAGCAGGAACTTCGCCGCTTCATGCCATTAGATTCCAGATCATGGTAACCTTTATGATCCTATCTACCACTTCTATTGCGTCTTTTACAGCTTGCTATATGGCATATAAAGGTTTCTTCAACGAAAGAAAACAATTAAATATATAGACTATATGATAAAGGTCCAAGAAATCAGAAACAGTAATTTCTTGGACCCTATTTATTTTGCCTTTTCCACTGCTGCAATGCATTAAAGATATGTATTGGTCTAAAATTAAACAATTCCGCATTAATTTTATAATGATAACTTTCCTTACTTTGAACTGGCAGAAAATCATTTGATTTATTTTCACTATTAAAATCTAGAATTAAATCTATCTTTTGAATTTCATAGGAGTTTATTCTTGTAGATTGTCTAAAAGCTTTATACGATTCTAGGCTTATTTTGGTATCTAAAATTTCATTTTCTAAATCCCATTGACCACTATAATTTATAAGAAAATTCACCTTAATACCATTGGGCCTAGTTAAGTTTCCTCTAGAAGTAAATGACAGTAATTCCATTGGGAAAGATGCTGATTCTGTGTTTCCAACCACTAAAATAGATGAGCCTTGCTGAAGGATTGTTTTGATTATATCTACCCATTCTTTATAAATATGTCCATGCAAATAATTATATGCTTTTGCTGCGTCTATACTATAGCAATAATAAGTAAGCTCTTCAACGCCTAATTCTTTGCATACTTTAAATAGGTTTAAGTATGATTTGCGACCTAGTTTTATGCAATTCTTATTATTGGGATAGTTACCACTTACTATATCATCATTATGTATTACCCCTATATGCTTAGGAATCCACATTTTTTCCTATTTCAGCCTCCTCAAGCTTCAGCTATTGTTAATTTTATATTGTCCCTAAAAATACTATTTATTCATCTATTCTAACAAATAGCTCTCAACTTAGCTACGTGATTTATAAACTCCTATAAAATATAAAATAGCTAGTCCTAAAAGACTAGCTATTTTATAATATATTTTCAATGTTTTAGGTAACAATGATACTCTGTGTTCGAGCTTTAGCCCTTTACCGCACCAGCTGTTAAACCACCTTGTAAGAACTTTTGTAAGAACAAGAAGATTATAACCTGAGGTACAGATGCTATAACTGCTGCTGCAGAGAATTGAGTCCAGTGTTGGTTCATTTGGTTACTGATAAATTGTTGTAACGCAACTGCAACTGTATAGTTATTTGGATCTGTAAGAGCAACACTTGAGAATACGTACTCACTGTATGCTCCCATAAAACAGAATAACAGTATAACAGCGAACATTGGCTTAGCTAATGGAACAATAACTTTTGTGAATACCTGCCAGTGAGTTGCACCGTCAACCATTGCTGCTTCGTCTAATTCTCTTGGAAGACCATCAATGAAGCCTTTCATAAGCCAAATGTTGAAGGCACTACCACCTGCAAGGAATAATGATAAGGCCCAAATCTTATCCATAACATGGAACATGTATAACATAATGTATACTGCACCAACTGTCATCATCATTGGGAACATTTGAATGATAAGTAATGACATTAATCCATATTTTCTTCCCTTGAATTTCATTCTTGAGAAGGCATATGATGATGTACCAGTCATAAATACTTGAATTATAACTACGAAGAAACATAATTCTAAGCTGTTAAGTAGACATTTTCCAAAGTTCATTGTACCGTTTAAACTTCCATCAAATAAAGCTGTGTAGTTTTTAAAAGTTATTTGCTTAGGGAAAAAGCTATCACTAAAGAAAGCGTCACCTGTAGATAATGAACTGAACACGATAGATATTATTGGAAATATCGCAGCAAACAAAAATATCCAAATTATAAATCTACTTATCCATAAATCTCTTCTTTCACCTGGTTTCATACGACGTTTATAAACAAACTTCTGTTCAGTTAGTGTTTGCTTCTTAGCTGTTTCTAACATTATCTATCCACCTCCTTGAATTGTCCACTTAGGTGCATTTGAATGAAACTTATAGTTCCTATTACAAAGAATATCAATACTGCCAAAGTATCAGCTAAATCGTATCTATTATTGCTCTTTATAAGAGTGTATGCTGCACTGGCAAGTATATCTGTAGCACCTGCATAGTTTGACTGCGCAGGTTGTCCTTTTGTTATCATGTATATAGTACCGAAATTATTAAAGTTCATAGAAAATGATGAAATTACTAGTGGATAGGATGAAGATGCTAATGATGGTAAAGTTATTTTTATAAACTTTTGCCATCTTGAAGCTCCGTCTATATCAGCAGCTTCATAATATGTATCTGGTATAGCAGTTAATGCTCCTAAACAAGTATTCATCATAAAAGGTACTGTAAACCAAATACTAACCATTATTACAGAGAATCTTGCGAGTCCTGTTGCATTTATCCAAGGAACATTTGAATGTATTAAATGAAGAGCTTTTAATAACTTATTTATATTACCATATTGTTGGTTTAATAATCCCTGCCAAGATAATGCTGCAACAGTACCTGGAAGAGCCCATGGTAATATTAATATAGCTTTATATACTCCTCTTTCTTTCATATTCTTATTATTTAATAATATTGCTAGTAAGAGGCCTACAAAATAACCTCCTAAACATGTACATGCTGCAAATAATAAAGTCCACAAAAATACTGGTAAGAATATAGGTCTTAAATCCCCTGTTAATACGTTTGCATAGTTTTTAAATCCTACAAAAGTATAATCATCCATATGGTACATACTTCTGTTTGTGAATGACATATACACTGTGTAGATAATTGGAATAAAGGTTAACAAGACCATGGAGATTATGGCTGGGGATAAAAATAAATAAGGTCTTAGTTTATCCATGACCTTAGTTCCTTTTTTACTCATTAAAATTCAACCTCCTTTTAAAATTAGAGGGGAATCCCCCCTCTATTTTTATAAATTTTATCTTTAATTTTATTATTAGTTCACTGTTTGTTTGATTTGGCTTTCAACGTTAGTTTGCATTTCTTTAGCTGCTCCAGCTGCATCTACTTTCTTGTTCAATAATTTTGAAAGAACGTCGCCAGCTGGCTTCCAAACTGCGTTCATTTCTGGAATATTAGGCATTGGAGTAGCATTTTTAATTTGGTCTGCAAATCCTTGAAGAACTACGTCATCAAGTTTAACGTTCTTCTTAACAGATATTCTGTTACCAACTTTTCCAAGAGATGTTAAGTTATCATCTTGTGACATGTATTTAACGAAGTCCCAAGCTAATGCTGAGTTTTTAGCATTCTTAGTAACCATTGCTTCTTGAAGACCCATGAATGATTTCCAAGTTTGTCCATTTATTGTTGGAAGAGCTGCAACACCAAAGTTTAATTTCTTTTCTTTCGCACTGTTAACATCCCATGGTCCACTGATGTAGAATGCAGTTTTACCATTGATGAAATCACCCTTAGCTATATCTCCATTTGTACTTGCACTTATGAAGTTTTGGCTAACTAAGTCTGATATCATTTGAAGACCTTTAACAGCTCCATCATTATTAAGACCTAATGATTTAGTATCTAAAGCTCCGTTGTTGTTCTTGAAAATATATCCTCCATTTGAAGCTATTAGAGAATATCCATAATAGAAGTTACCAGCATCGAATTCTAATCCACCGTTTGCTTTTGCAACAGTTAATAATTCATCCCAAGTTTTTGGAACATCTTTAACTTTGTCTTTATTGTAGAATAATGCATAAGTTTCTGCAAATAAAGGAATAGCATATTGCTTACCGTTTACTTTACCTGAATCAAGAACATCTTGGCTTGAATAGTCAGCAGCAGATATTGTTCCTGCTGGAACTTCAGCAATCATGTTAGCTACTGCATATTTACCAGTGTTGTCATGAGGTATTCCAAATAATACGTCTGGACAATCAGAACTCTTTACCATTGTGTCAACTGATGCCATATCATCCTTAGGAATAAGCTTAATCTTTACAGTGTTACCTGTCTTCTTTCCCCAAGCATCAGCTAATTCTTGAATCTTTGGAAGTTCTGTTTGGTCAAAGTGTGTAGCTACTTGTAAAGTTTGTCCAGTTGGAAGCTTCGCACTATCACTACCAGTTTTTGTAGTTGTTGTACTACTTCCGCATCCAGCTAATGCAGTAGTAACAAGTAAAACTGTTAAAGCTGAAGCTAATACTTTAGAATGTTTTTTCATAATAATTTCCCCCTTAAGTTTAAAAAAATTATTTATAATTATATATTTTTTCACTGATTTTTTGATTGCAGTTGCAATCGTTTGCACTGTATAAGTAAATTATATATCATAATTTATTCTGAGTCAATAGGTTTTTTTTCTTAATATTTCGAGATATTTTCAAAAATAATTATCAATGACACCGATTATTACAATTACAAACCTTTACAATTAGTATAAATTGCTTAAGCATTTACTACTTTATGTTGAGTTCATTATAACATAAAACCACAAAAAATATATAGCAAAAATTTATGCACTATTGTTATATACCTGGCAATAATGTATAAATTCTGCTATATGCTTCTTTTTTCTTGAAATTAACCATATGTTTTAATTTATATTGATTGTTTCAATTTCAGCATCTATAGCATTGCACTGCTTTGATTTTCTTCGCTTTCTTAGTTTATCATAGTACATATTTTTGTCTGCCCTGCATATTATTTCGTCTACAGAAACATTCTCATCCTTAGGTATGCAGTATGCTCCATAACTGAAGCCTATATTGCCATATTTAAATTTACCCTGTCTAAGCTTATCTCTTAAATTGTGCAGCAGGATTTTTACTTGCTCCTCTGTACAATTTTTAAAGACTATAATAAACTCGTCTCCAGATAATCTGCCATATATATTTTCCCCAGTTATAATTTTTCTCATGGCATCCGCAAAATATTTTAATGCTGCATCCCCAGCCTTATGCCCATGCTTATCATTGATACTCTTAAAATTATCTAGATCTAAAAGTACAATATAAGTGTTCATCTTCTCTTTCTTATTATTACACAATTCAATTGACAGTAATTGTCTAAGCTTTCTCCTATTATATAGTCCAGTTAGTTCATCATATGTAGCCATGGACTTAAAACTGTCTTGAATAAAGAAGTGGATTAATACCTGTTCCAGTTCTTGTACTAAATAGTTTATAACTATACTATCTCTATTACTAAAAGCAGTGACTGTTTCTTTACTTTCTACACTAAGTACACCTAATAATTTTGCATTTATGTAAATTGGTATACTTATTATTGAGCTTTTATTGCTTCTTATTAATGTAGACAATAGAGGAAAATAGCACTCGCTAATATATACTCTGTTTGCTAATTGGCACTTTTTTATAATCTTTTTATTGTTTGTGCTCTTGTTGTGGAATACTATATCCCCATTCTTCTGCTTTACCTCAAAGGATTCTTTAGAATATCCTTTCAATGCGCCTATGCGCCATCCCCCTTGTTCATTTTTTATTAAAATGCTTCCCCTGTCTGCATTTGGAATTAAATTCATCACCTTGTTCAGCAGAAGCATATATACTTCTTCTGCCCTTCCAGCCTTGTACATCCCCTCACTAATACTATTAACACATTTTCGAATTTTCTTTATACAGTATAGCCTATACCTAATATCCAAATACAAGAATAGCTGATAGAAAATCAAGCATAATAGTCCTATAATAATTAGGTATAATTTAAATTTGTACTCCATTTTCCTCACCTCGCAGTACTCAATTTTTAACCCGAACATCAACATTTATAAGCTTTATATATACATATTCACCTTAACTAGCGATCTAATACAAAAACTGTAAAAAACATCAAAAAAGTATACGACACACTTAATAGCTAACGGTTAGTGAATGAAAGCCCAATCTGAGATTGGGAGGGTTTATTTGTGTGTGATATCTTCATAATAACAAAATACTAATAGGTACAGCGTTCTCCACATCGGTTAATGAATGAAGGCTCGACCTGAGGTCGAGAGGATTAATTTGTGTATGATATCTTTATACTAACAAAATACTGATAGGTACAGTGTTCTCCACATAGGTTAGTGAATGAAAGCCCAATCTGAGATTGGGAGGGAAGATTTGTGTATATTTCATCGATTTGTGTAGAGAATAGTTAGTGATTAGATTCTATTATTTATTTTTGTTGAGGTGAGAGTATGGTAGGAAGAATTATAGATTTGAACAGCACAGACGCATTTATAAACTTTGAAGATGGAACAACCATGGATATCAATGTTTCTCGCATCCCTAAAAATTCAAGGATTGGCGATGTTATTGATGTTGAGATGTCACCGCATATCCCTTTAGCAAATGATAAACTAGTTGACTTTTTTTAAAAAACATTCTAAAATTAAGAAGTTTCGCGTAGGGGTGCATTTTTCCCCTTCGCTATTATTTTTTGGAGGTATAAAATGTTATTACAAAATCTATACGAGATACTAAAACACCCTACTTCAATTTATACTCTGCTGGCAATTTTACTATTTACACTTGCCTTTATTAAAATAAGCAGGGTGAAGCTAAGCGCAAAAATCACAGCTCAAATTGGACTTGCTTTAGCCTTAGCTACTGTACTTAGGATTTTTAAGATATTTGATGCTCCCTATGGTGGAAGTGTAACTCTTGGAAGCATGGTTCCTATATTGTTAATTTCATTCATCTATGGTCCATCACTGGGATTCCTAACAGGATTCTTATTTGGAATAATAAATTTTATTATGGGTCCTTATGTACTTCATCCAATACAAGTGCTCTTTGATTACCCATTACCTTTTATGGCTTTAGGCTTAGCCGGATATTTTGGAGAAAATAAAATATTAGGAAGTTTCATAGGCATATTTTCTAGATTTTTATGTCATTTTATTGCAGGTGTTGTTTTCTGGGCTAGCTATGCTCCTAAAGGTATGTCACCATATCTATATTCATTGCTATATAACGGTACATATATGTTAATTGATGGACTAATCTGCATCGTCATTATCTCCATCCTGCCATTAAAGCATCTTAGTAAACTAACTAAATAAAATATAAAATGAACTATCCCAAGATTTCTTTAGGATAGTTCATTTTATATAATTATAATCATTGCCCTTTATTTTAATATTTCTTCCGTAAACTAACCAACTTCTATTGCATTAACTGGACAGCTGTTAGCTGCTTCTTGAGCTGGTTCTTCAGCACCACCTGGTACTTCATCTGTAATTTCTCCTGCTTTACCATCATCTTGCATTTCAAACACTTCTGGACAAATGCTAGGGCATAAACCACATCCTATACAAGTTTCCTTATCTACATGTGCATTCATAAAATACATCTCCTTTTAAATATGTAATAATAACGAACGTATGAAACTATTATTAGCTAATTGCCCTATAAATATTCAATAAAAAGAGTTCTGTAGCACGTTGACTGCGGTTCACTTCACTAAACAGGTAATTTATATTTTCCTATATAGTAAAAAGACATGTAATCTTTCCTCTAAGGATACTGATTACATGTCATAATTACTTTAACCCAATTGTTTCATAAAACTATTAATTAAACTTTCATATTCCGGATTATCATTTACATATTGTTCCGCTGAACCATTTTCTAAACTTTCCACTAGATCTAAATTTATAGGCATCTCAGCTAGCAGAGGTAATCCTAAATACTGAGCTTGTTCTTCAGCAGATTTTTTGCTGAATACTCGCATTTTTTCTCCGCACTTGCCGCATTTTACATATGACATATTTTCCACTACACCCAGTACGTTTGCTTTCATTTTTTCAGCCATTATAACTACCTTTTTAACTATCATAGATACCATATCTTGTGGAGTTGATACTACTACCATTCCATCAACGGGTATTTTTTGCATAACAGTTAGAGCTACATCTCCAGTTCCAGGAGGCATATCAATTAATAAGTAGTCAATTTCTTCCCATGCCGCATCTCTATACATTTGTTCTAGTACTCCTGTAATAACAGGTCCACGCCATATAACTGGTTCGTCTTCATTTTCAATTAAAAGATTTAGCGACATGACCTTAATTCCAAGTTCAGTTTGCACAGGAACAAATTTAAACTCTTCCTGCCCTTCTGCTTGAATTATTTGTGCTCTTTTTTCATTTATACCGAAGAACCTTGGCATAGAAGGTCCTGTTATATCTGCATCGAGTATACCTACCTTGTAACCTGCCTTTTGAAGTTGAACAGCAAGTATTCCCGTAACTGTAGATTTTCCTACTCCACCTTTACCACTTATAACCCCAATTATTTTTTTTATGTTTCCATACTTAGGAAATGCCTTTGAACATCCCGCTTCACCGCTAGAGCATTTACCTTTACTTCCACAACTATCACAATTACTCATATTAAGACCCCTTTCAGTATTTGAGCGAAACTTGCGTTATGGTTATATTATACAAGATTGACTCATCTTATGTCTATTTTTTAATAATCAGCTAATTATAATTTAATCATTTTACTTAAGTATTATAGAAAGTACAATTCTTTAAAAGTCTTTTGGTTTTGTAGTATCTAGCTTTTCGGACCAGCCGCTTTTACTATCATAACTGTATACCAAGTAATATTTCACTTCAGTATTGTTCTTTTTATCTTTAAAGGTTATTTCTGCTTTATATAAATCCCATTTATAACCTTGTGTAACTATACTTTCAACTATATCTGTATTTTGATCCTGACTCTCTAAAAGCTGAGTATTGCTTGGAAGCGATTTTTTAAAATCATCTAAATCAGTTGAAAGTATATACTTTCCTATTTCAACATCATTATTTATATCAATACCCACAGTTCCAGCTTTATCATTAGACTGTCTATATTTATCCAAGGCTTGTAATATAAATTTATAGTAAAGCTCACTAAAATCCTTTGGTGGTTTTCTAACATCTTCTCCAAAAATCTGGATAATATCTGTATCAATACGTCCGGAAACCACATATATATTGCTATCGTTATAAAGGTTACCTCCGTCCTTTTTATCTAAACCAGCAATATAATTAAATTGATATTCCTTACCTGAGCTATCAGTTATTTTAAATATATAATCTGGCTTTAGGCTTGACTTTGTTGATACCGGCTTGGCAGTTGATAAAATATCATATATCTCCATAATAGCCTTTGGATCAGAAACGATAAAACAAAAACCTTGGTCTCTTGTATTTTGTATTACTATTTGCTTAATATTACCTTGCTTCATATAGTCAAAATCTGTGTTTTTCATACCCATTTTAACTTGTAGTTGATCCAATTTACTGCATCCTGAAAATATGCATATAATTAAAGTGCAAAGTAATGCAATAGATAGTTTCTTTTTCAATAGTATTCACTTCCCTTAACAATCGCGTATTTTTTTTATATTTGTTGTTTAAATTTTTATTAAATCGCAATAAAAATAGAAGAAGCTTTAATTCTTCTTCTAAAATTATAATACTATATGTGGGCTAAAGTAAACCTTAATTATGAGTTCTTTAATGTATTAACTATTTTTTTAAATAGTTCGGGCATGGCTTCTTTAAAATCTTTATCCAGCACATAAAAAGAGAATCTTACAAAGTTATTTGAGTCACTAATAAAGTATTCATACGCCTGATAGTATACATTACCATTAGTTTTCATTTTGTATGTTACTAGATATCCACTCTTCCCATTTACAGATACTTCCTTAATGTTATAATCCTTTATTTCATTTTGTTTTTCTGCAATCTCTTTACTACTTAATAAGAATGCTTTCAAGTCTCCCTTAGAATTCCAAACTTGTACAAAACCATGAATAGCGTTATCATCGCTAGTAAAATTATTATGATATAGTATTTCTTGCCCGTTAAATGGCTTAATTTCAGTTTCCCATCTTACAGGCAATTTATAAGTGATTTTATTGTCAAGGGCACTAAATTCCTTCATTGTATTTGTATTACTCTGGATAAAGGATGTAGATCTTATTTGGCTATCAAATCTAGCTCCTATTCCAAACAAAAATACAACTAGCCCTATAACCACAATTAGTACACCTAGCTTTTTACCGTCTATTACTATAAAATTCATACAATCTCCCTCCACAACATGCATTTATTTCCAACACAATCTCCAAAGCATATACAAAGTGCACATTAGTAGTAAATTATATGAATTAAATTCATAATTTAAAACCCGCAAATTCAAATAAATTCACGGGTTTTATATAAAGTTAATGATTTTTCTTTTTTGGTACAACAATGTTAGAAGTTTTAAAATCATAAAACATAAGCCAGTAACCTAATTGATCTCCATAATTAGTAACCTTTTTGCTCGGAATCCATGTTACAAATCCTGATTTTCCTCCAAAAGGCTGATCCATAATACTCTTAGTTCCCGGAATACCATAAACAAGATATTTCATGTTTCCTTCTTTATCACATTTATAACCTAGAATATAATGTCCATGATTTCTTATATAAGGATAGTATCCTAGCATAGGGTAATATACGATTGTATACTTATTATAGTCAGATATATCATACATATTATTTAAGTATCGTACAGGAACCTTATACCACTTACATGTTTTTATTCCATCACAGACACCTGTTATCTCTTCAAAGCCTTCAGCCAGCTTTTTGAAAAATTCACCTAATGTTCCCATTGGCATATCTTGTTTGCATTCTTTCTTTTCTTCAAATATAGACTCTTCTTCTTCTGTTATCTTAAGTTCGTCTATTTTGAGACCACTTATTATCTCCTCAGGTATCTTTTGTTCTGATTGCATTTCTTCTGGAGCCACAGTTTCTGGGATAGTTACTTCTGGTGTGGTAGTTTTCGGTACTGCTGCCTCTGGCATTACCTGTTCAGGTGCTGTTGCTTCTGGAACCATTTGCTCTGGTGGTGCTGCCTCTGGGGCAGCCTGTTCTGGACTAACTGCTTTAGGTGTCTCTACCGGTGCTGCTTTCGTTCCTTTTTGTTTAGAAGCTGAAATTATATTCCTTTCATTCCGATCTTCTTCACTATTATACTCAATATCCAATTTACATTCTTCTCTATTCTCATCAGCTTTGACTTCGATTATTAAATCCTGTTCATTTTCTTCTTTTCTATCCGATTCCTCTTTAACCTTTTCAATGCCTTCTTCATATTTTTCAAATATATTGCTTTCCTCTACAGTTTGTTCTTTGTTTTCTTCTTCCCCTCTTTTATTTTGTATATCTATTAGAGGGTATGTCTTCCACTCCAAGGGAATATCTGTTGTGACAAATCCACTCATTGGTGCAGCTATGACAGAACCAGAAACCTTAACTATTGCAGCTCCAGTTACCTTATCTACGGTCATATTATAATTTCCAATATTGTCAATAGGGTACTCCAAGCAAGTTTCAGCTTTTCCCGAATCATCTATGTTCAGCTCATCAAGTTTTATAACAGCCTTAGTATCTTTTTTACTGCATATTAACATCATATGATACGGTTTACCTTCGCCCTTTAAATTCTGAACATAAAAAGAAATTTTGCATTTACCATTCTTGGTTTCCAATTTAACATAACCAGTAGGTAGTTTATCAGATGCTAAGCCGTATCCTTTTTCATCTTCTTGTAATATTATAAAATATCTACTATAACCCTTCTTACTTGACAATGCATTATCCCCCATAATTATTTGTTTATTATAATATATGAGGAATATAACAAAAAATGAACTTATTTGTTATCACCTAAATCATTTAAAGCATCTGCAAGCTTACCAAATTCCGATAAAGAAAGAGTTTCTCCTCTTCTTTTTGGGTCAATATTTGCACTACTAAATGCTTCCTCCATGATTTCTTTTGGATATTTTAAATTTTTAAGAGCATTCCATAAGGTTTTTCTTCTCATGTTAAACGCTTCTCTAACTATTCTAAAAAATAATTTTTCATCCTTTACCAAAACCTTAGGTTCAGTTAATTTATCCAATCTTATTACTATTGATTCAACCTTTGGCTGAGGAATAAAACAGGATGGCGGTACCTTCCTTATAATGGAGGTATTACAATAGTATTGTGCCAGAATAGATAATGCTCCATACTCCTTACAATCTGGTGCAGCTGCCATTCTTTCAGCCACCTCTTTTTGAATCATTATTGTTAAGGACTTAAAGTTATACCCGCCTGTAAGCAGCTTTGATATAATAGGCGTTGTTACATAGTATGGCAGATTAGCAACAAATTTGACTGAGGCCTCATTACCTATAATTTCATCAAAATTTACTTTCATTGCATCCTTATGTATGAGCTGAAAATTATCATACTCTCTAAGTTCCTCTTCCAATATTGGTATAAGGTCACTATCCAATTCAATAGCACATACATATTTAGCCTTTTTTAAGAGTTCCTTAGTTAGAGTTCCAACCCCTGGTCCGATTTCTATTACAAAATCTTCATCTGTAATATCGGCACCTGTTACTATATCTTCTAATACAGTATCATCCGTTAAAAAATTTTGACCCAGGCTCTTAGTAAATTTAAATCCATGCTTTTTTACAATTTCCTTAGTTGTACTCATTATTCTCTCTCCTTGTCATTTACTCTTTTCACTGCCCCAAGTAATTCTTCCTTAGTTACTCCAAAATTGTTCAATCTTGATAGAAATTGCGATGAATTACAATATCCAATGCCTAGTTCCTTCCCCACAGCATCTCTTCTTTCTTTAGCTTTATTATCTCCTGTAAGCTTAAAAAAAATCATATCCTGTACTGTAAACAACTCTACCTTATCCGCAACTACACATTTTGCATTTTCAAGTGCTCGTATTATTGCTTCTGGATTAGCATTCTCTACTCCTATATCTCCATCCTTAGTGCCTTCCTTTTGAGTAATGTATGCGTGCTTTACTCCTGCCACTCTCTTGCTTATTATTCTTCTTATTTTTTCTCCAGCAAAATCAGGATCAGTTAAAACTATTACTCCTCTTCTTTTTTGGGCTTCTTTAATTTTATCTATAACCTTTTTATTTATACCAAATCCACTAACAGATATAACCTCTGCATCTACTGCTCTTTTTACTGCAGTTACATCATCTCTTCCTTCTACAACGATTACCTCTTTGATCATTATATATCACTTCCTATATAGTTAAGTTTTCCATACTATTAATCTAATATATTTTCTTTTAATTTATCATTTATGTCAAGAAAAAAAGGAGCATTCCTGCTCCTTATTGTACAATGTATACGTCTACGTCCTTTACACCCCAATTATAACAATCGGCTTCAGAATTAAAGAATAAATCAATCCTGTTGCCCTTTATAGCACCACCGGTGTCTTGTGCTATACCATAGCCATAGCCAGGAACATATAATTTTGTTCCTAAAGGTATCACCCTAGGGTCAACTGCTATAGAACTATATCCATTTACATCTCTTTTAACCCTTGCACCTGAAGCTGTTATACCAAATCTATAGTCTGCTGTGTAAGCCGTGGCTCTAGCTGAAATTTTACTTGTATAAAGTATTCTGCCGCCACGAGTTGGTTTGAAAACGTTTAACGTTCCCATTACCATTACTTTCTTCACAGGTTCTTTTTTCACAACTTCACTAATTTGCTGTCTTGAAACTTCTTTTCCATCTTCATAGACAATCTTTGTGCTTATTTCCTTTTCTCCTGCTTGTCCTTCTTGAACTACTTTTTGTTCATCAGTACCCATAGAACCATCTTTCTGCACTTCTGTAGAAAAATCTATAGGCTTTGTCTCCGTAACAACCTTTGAATCAACTCTAGTAATAACCACATTCATTCCTTTGGAAACTTTCGTATCCTGTGATGGTGATATTTTGTCAACGTCACTCAAGGCTATCTTTTCAGTCTTTAGCATTGCATTAACGTTGTCCTCAGCTGTTTTAATTTGAAGCTTTTTACCATCAACATTTACTACTACATCTACTGCTTTCTTAATATATATTTTTTCTCCATCTGTTACCTTAGCATTTAAACCAGGCTCGATTTTGTCCTTAGGTCCTAATACTATTTTATTACGCTGTAATACGTCTTTTAAATCACTTCTATACGTTACAATTTTTGATTCTTTACCGTCAATATAAACATGTAATGTTTTTCTCTCAGTATAAGCAGCAACTGAAATACTAGCTGCAATAATCACTGGAAGTGCCACACCAAAAATTGCCTTAGGACCTTTTGAAAAATATCTTTTGCAGGTATCTTTCAATTTCTGTAACATTTTAAATCCCCCCCTCGGCAAGTACACTTTAACATTATAACCTTTTACATAGGTTTATGTCAAATTTACCTGTCTTTATTACTAAACTGGTAAGTTTGCATATAGGTGCACTTACGATAAAATAATGACTGCCTATAAGACTTACAGGCCAGTTTAAATAAAAATTGGGTGGTTGATTGGTAAAGACCATTCAGAATAAGGATATAGACTCAAAATAAATATTAAAAATACTAAGGATTAGATGTATTGGATGTATATACATATATTACAATACTATTCAATGTTTAGCAACCTCCTGGTGTTTTCTATAGTCTGTTCTTTTACATTTACTGGTAATATGCTTTTTATATCTGCTATTTTCTCTATAATATACTCAATGTATTCAGATCTATTTCTTTTTCCCCTAAAAGGTGTTGGCGCCATATATGGACAGTCCGTTTCTACAAGCATTCTATCTAAAGGAACTTCTTCAACTACTTCTAAGACTCTTTTTGCATTTTTAAAGGTCACTACTCCTGTGAAACCAAGATAATACCCAAGTTTCAAACATTCCCTAGCAAATTCAACACTTCCTGAGAAGCAGTGAACAACACCTTTCACATCACTGTATTCTTTCAATATTTCTAAGGTATCACCATGAGCATCTCTATCATGAATTACTACTGGAAGTTTAAGTTCTCTTGCAAGATTCATTTGCATTTTAAATGCTTTTTTTTGAGTTTCCTTATCAGGTCCATCTTCATAATAGTAGTCTAGACCTATTTCTCCTATGGCCTTTACCTTAGGATTTGATGCTAGCTGTCTTAGTTCATCTATTACTTTATTATCTACTATATTGGCATATTCAGGATGTATTCCAACGGCTGCATAAAAGAAATCATATTTATCAGCAAATTCCACAGAAGTTCTAGCTCCCTCTAAGGATGCTCCACAATTTAAAACTCCAACTATTGCATTTTCACGAAGTTCAGCAATAACCTGCTCTCTATCCTCATTAAAAGACTCATCATCATAATGAGCATGTGAATCAAATATCATTTTTACCGCTCCTTTTACATTTGTTGTTACTGCATCATTTTGCACAGTACTCTTTCCAAACAAGTTCATCAATGGAAATAAAATCTCTACCGAGTATTATATCACAAATTCAGATATATTATATCACTACCTAATATTCTCACCCAATCTCAGATTAAGTAAGATAATTTGCACGCCGCTGAATAAATTATTTTAAATTCGCCATAATATAAATAGTAATGAAGATATTATATAAACTATGAAAAGTTTTCAAGAATCTTTTAAGGAAGGAGTAGTTCAGTTTTCCATAGTTTTCTGAACTGGTTATATATGCAAGGAACAGTTAAATGGTTTAATGCTCAAAAAGGCTTCGGCTTTATAACTGCTGATGACGGTAGTGATGTATTTGTACACTATTCAGGTATTGCTGATAAGGGATTTAAGACTTTAGATGAAGGACAAAAGGTTCAATTTGATGTAACCCAAGGTGATAAAGGAAACCAAGCAATTAACGTTGTAAAGGTTTAAATCAATATAAACTGAGTTCTTAGCGTCAAAGACGCTTAGAAATCGTTATCCAGGGACTCAGCAGCCATAATACTCCCGCTTGTAGAAGCGGGAGTATTATGGCTGGTAGTCATCGGATAAATACTTGGTTATATTTACAATACATCAAAACCCATATGCAACAACGCATATGGGTTTTTAATTGTTCATCCAGTTATTAACGAACTGTGCTTCCTGTTGGAAGGTCTCCTGGAATTGTTACAGTAAACAACTTACTATCATCATCTGTAGAAGCGGCAAGTATCATTCCTTGAGATAGCTCTCCTCTAAGTTTCACTGGTTGAAGATTTGCTACTAGGATTACGTATTTACCAATTAATTCTTCTGGTTTATAGTATTTTGCTATACCAGAAATAACCTGTCTAACCTCTCCACCCAAATCAACCTTTAGCTTCAATAATTTGTTTGCCTTTTTAACTGGTTCACATTCAATAACTTTAACGACTCTTAAATCTACCTTTTCAAAATCGTCTATAGTTATTTCCTCTTTAATTGTCTGCATTTGAGGAACAGCATTTGCTTTAACCTGTTCTTCTCTTAGTTTATTGAGTTCTTCAATTTTAGCATCTACATCTATTCTTGGGAAAATAGCTTCTCCTTTTTGTACTTTTGTACCTGCTCTTGTACCATCAAAAGCAGATAGACTATTCCAAGTAGTTAATTCTATATTAAGCTGTGCATTTATTTTCTCGCTAGTTTCAGGTAAAAATGCTGAAAGAAGTGTAGATATAATTCTTAAGCTTTCTACTAGGTTGTAAAGTACAGTTCCTAATCTTTCTTTCTTAGCTTCATCCTTTGCCAATATCCATGGTGTAGTTTCATCAATATATTTATTTGCTCTTCCTATTAGGTTCCAAACTGTATCTAAGGCTTCAGGAATTTTTAAATCGTTAATAGAAGCTTCTACCTTAGCTGGTGCATTCAATGCTGTATTAATTAAATCATTATCCATTTCTTCTTTAGCAACTGGTGCTGGAATAGCTCCATCAAAATATTTTTCAATCATAGCAGTTGTTCTTGATACTAAATTACCAAGATCGTTTGCTAAATCAGAGTTAATCTTTTTAATAAATATTTCATTATTAAATAATCCATCTGCTCCGAAAGGTATTTCATGGAGAAGATAATATCTAACGGCATCTGTTCCAAAATGATTAACAAGTACCACAGGATCTACTACGTTTCCTTTGGATTTTGACATCTTTCCACCGTCTACAAGCAGCCAGCCATGACCAAAAACTTGTTTTGGAAGTTCTTGACCTAATGCCATTAACATAATTGGCCAGTAAATAGTATGAAATCTTATGATATCTTTACCAACGAGATGAACATCTGCCGGCCAATATTTCTTATAGGCATCTTCATTACCAGTACCATAACCAAGAGCTGTAATATAGTTTGCAAGAGCATCTATCCATACATATACTACATGCTTTTCATCGAAGCTTACAGGTATTCCCCAATTAAATGAAGTTCTTGACACACAAAGATCCTGTAATCCTGGCTTCAAGAAATTATTCAGCATTTCATTCTTTCTTGATTCTGGTTGAATAAATTCTGGATGAGTTTCAATATATTCTATAAGTCTATCTGCATATTTTGACATTTTGAAGAAATATGCTTCTTCCTTAGCCTTCTCCACAGGTCTTCCACAGTCTGGACAATTTCCATTAACTACTTGTGTATCAGTCCAGAAGGATTCACACGGTGTACAGTACCAGCCTTCATAAGAACCCTTGTATATGTCACCTTGATCATATAATTGTTTAAATATTTTTTGAACCACTTCAATATGATAATCATCAGTAGTTCTTATAAATTTATCATAGCTGATGTTCATCATTTTCCATAACTCTTGAATACCAGCAACTATTTCATCAACGTAAGCCTTAGGGGTAACTCCTTTAGTTTCAGCCAATCTTTGAATTTTTTGTCCATGTTCATCTGTTCCTGTTAAGAACATAACATCATATCCATTAAGTCTTTTAAATCTAGCAATGGCATCAGCTGCTACTGTAGTATAGGTATTTCCTATATGTAATTTAGCTGATGGATAGTAAATAGGGGTTGTGATGTAAAATGTCTTCTTTTCACACATTGGTAATTCCTCCTTAGATAAAATATTGACAATAAAAAAACCTCTAAATAAAGCTTTATGCTCTATTTAGAGGCGACCTTACGCGTTACCACTCTAATTTATTTCTACCTCGCAGTAGAAATCTCACTAAGTGACTCCTTCAGCATATTCATGCTAAATTTTATCACCTTGCAGTATAACGGCTGCTTCCGTATTACCCTACTTAACTTCAAGTAATCAGCTCCGGGGCCATATTCATAAATTTTATTGATGCTGACTTTCACCAACCTATCAGCTCTCTTTAATCAACTCTATTTACTACTCTTCCCATCAATGCCTTAAACAATAATATAATACTATTATATATTTTTTCCCATGTCAAGATATTTATACACTTAGCAATTCTTCAAGTTCTTGCTGAGACATACTTGTAAGTATGGTGTCTCCGCTATTTGCCTCTTTCATTATATTATCGATAATTTGTTTTTTCTTTTCTTGAAGATTGTATATTTTTTCTTCTATAGTTCCTCTAGTTATGAGCTTTATAACCTCAACCGTCTTCTTCTGCCCTATTCTATGCGCCCTATCAGAAGCCTGCTCCTCTACTGCAGGATTCCACCAAGGATCAAAATGAATTACAGTATCTGCTCCTGTTAGATTTAATCCTGTTCCTCCCGCTTTCAAAGAAATTAAAAACACCTTCTCCAGCCCGTGGTTAAAATCATTTACCATGCGGCCTCTATCTTCCATCTTTGTTTTACCATCAAGGTACATATATTTTAAACCAGCCTTATCCAGTCTTTTTCCGATTACCTTTAAGACACTGGTAAACTGTGAAAATAATAATACTCTATGCCCTTCATTTATTGTGTTTTCTAAAATGTCCTCTAAAGCCAGCATCTTACCACTGTCTCCCTTAAAGTTTTCTACAAAAACAGATGGTTCACAACAAATTTGTCTTAGTCTAGTAAGTAGTGATAAAATCTTTATTTTGCTTCTATCAAAGCCATTTACATTTATTTCTTCACTAATTTCCTTCTTAGCTTCCATCAAATATGCCATGTAAAGTTTCTTTTGCTCCTCAGACATCTCTACAGTTATTTTGTGTTCAATCTTTGGAGGAAGCTCTTTTATCACTTCATTTTTCACTCTTCTTAGTATAAATGGTCTTATATGCTTGTTAAGCTCAGCTAAAGCTTCTTTATCTCCATTCTTAACAATTGGTGCCTCATACATATTTATAAATTTGTGGTGATTCATCAAATAACCAGGCATAATAAAATCAAAAATCGACCACAATTCAGTTAATGAATTCTCAATAGGAGTACCCGTAAGTGCAAAATACCTTTTTGCTTTAATATCCTTTACTGATTTCGCATTTATAGAGTTGGGATTTTTAATTTGCTGAGCTTCATCTAAAATGCAGTATTTAAAGGTTATATCTTTGTACTCCTCTATATCTCTTCTAATAAGGGGATAGGATGTAATCAAAACGTCATAATTCTCCCAATTAGCTATTACTTCCTTTCGCTCCTCCTTAGTTCCACTTATAATCTCAGCTTTCAAATCTGGTGAAAACTTTTCAATTTCACTCTTCCAATTGTATACTAGAGATGTAGGTGCTATAACAAGTGAGGGCACCTTATCTCCTGCCTCAGAAGCAATAAACGCTATGGTCTGCAGTGTCTTACCAAGACCCATTTCATCCGCCAGTATTCCACCAAAACCACAAGAAGCCAGCGTTTTAAACCACTTAAATCCCACCTTTTGATAGTTCCTCATAGTGTTTTCCAGATTAAAAGGAACCGTATAGTCAGCTTCTTTTATTTCCGTTATGCTTTTAATAAGAGATTTAAACTTTTCATCCCTATTAAAATAATCTATCCCCTTTATTTTTAGATCTTCATCTATATATAAAGCATTGTATTTTGGCAAAATAATATTCTCTTTTGATAAATCTCCTAGATTAATATCTAAATGCTCTACCAAGCTGTTAAGATTATCAAGTTCCTTTGATTGGAGCTGAACAAAACCACCTTTTTTTAATCTATAGTATTTTTTCTTTTGTCGTAAAGCATTAAAAATGTCCTTAAGTTCTTCTTTGTCTACACCTTCAATATCAAGAGACAGCTCTAAAAGATCTTCATCATTGAGTCTTACTCCTCCGCTGTAATTAGTAGGTGTAAATATCTTCATATTTTTGAATCCATCAGAGTAATAGATTTCTGAGTATTTCTGTAATCTTTCTATCCCCTCATTTAAGAAATCTATAATTTCCTCTTCTTCGCTTAATATAAACTTACCATCCTTTTGGCGAAAACCATAGCTTTCTAACAAATTGATTATGGATACCTCACTGTGAATATCTCTTAGTAATATTTTTTCCTTAGAATTATCTTTGAGCTCCAAAATTGGATTTATCTCAATGCTTCCATATTTAAAAATTACATTAGCCACTACATTCTTATTTTCTTTGTCCATAAAGATCTTAGGCTCTACGGGCACATCATGCAGCTTTTCTTCTATGGAACTAACTAATTGTAAATTATCACTTATTTTATTTATAGTAGGTATTATATAGGATGCTACCTTATCAATATCTTCATTATCAAAAGATATTATTTTTTTATGTTCTGATATAAATGTATTATAGAAAGGTAAGTATAAATTTATCTGCTGCTTATCAGCCTTATAAACTTTCCCGCCATAAAAATAATATTCCTCATCTAAAATTGAAACTGGCAGCTCATCTAATTGCTCAAGGATTATATTATTACTTTTAGTATATATACTAAATTGAAGAGGCATCTTTTCATCAGTTATATATACATTAGAAAAAATATTATTACCTATTACTACATTTATCTCCCTACGCATCATAATTTCAAAAAATCTTCTAAGCTTGGAATCCGTAAAATAAGCCTTTTTTCCATTTAAAAATTTAACACTGTTATTTTGATAATAGTTATCCTTGCCTCTTTCATCCGCTTCAAAAAGTTCGAGAATCAAGCTTATCAGAGGTTCATCTTCTTTTTTAAACTTATGGTACTTAGGAACAAAGGTGAAGTTCTTACCAAACTCCAGTTCACTTCCTTGATACTTTATTGTTCTCATGAACTCTTTCATATTCTTAACTACATAAAGCTTTTTATCTCCGATTCTCAATTCAATGGATGCTTCACTGGATTTAAAATCTTGAAATTCAAACTTAACTTCTAAATCCAATTCCTTACCACGAACTTCATTATTAATTATCTTATCTTTAATTTGCTCTATCAATCTATCAGTCTTTATAGACTTATTATTCTTTATTTTATCCTTCTCTCTAGCATATTTTATAAGTGCAGCAGATACATGCTCACATATTTGGTCACAAACATAGTAATGCATAAAGGCTTTGCAGTCACACCTAACCTGCATAATTCCCGTTCTATCATTGAAAAGCACTTCTACCTCGTGGATGTTCCTTCCTGCAGAGGTCTCCACAAGCGCCATTATTCGTGTCATATTAAACCCTGATTTGATATTTTTTCCTCTTTGCAGTTCTATTCTTTTAACTTTACCCTTATTATATAAATCCAGCCCTCTTTTAAAAACCAATTCTCCAGCCCAATTTCTTACTGTTTCTTCCTTTATATCAAACAATGATTTTCACCTCTAAAACATTACGCATTTTATTCTCTAGTAAAACTATCTATTCCATATTTAACATTCTTGTCAAAAGTACAGAATACAATCATCCTTATTTATATTTTACACCATCAAGGTGACTAACACAAAATTTAATATAAATTAAAATCACATTAAATTTTTAATTATCAAAGTTTGATCATTATACTGCTCTTTTTAATAATATCATAATCTTTGAGAAGAGATAAATAAAAAGAATATATACGAAAAAATGGCATATATATAATGTTGTCATATTATGAATATCCTTCCTAAAGCCAACTATATATCGAAAACCATTTGTAAACGACTTCTTGCCCTAAATTAGCTATATTTTATTAATACTCTCGTTGATAATATATAACTTATCCTATATAATCAAATTAAGACATATTAAAGAGAGGTTGGTATATATGAAGCTTAAAAATCGACTATTTATTACTACTATCATATGTATTATTTTCTTAATTTCAGGCTGCAGTACTCTTAGCAACTCAAACTTAAAAAAAGGAAATGACAGCTTAAGTAAAGAGGATTATAGTCAAGCACTCTCCTATTACAACAAAGCTATAGACGAAGATAGTAAAAATGCTGAAGCATATAGTCAAAAAGGCTACGTACTTAACCTTACAAAGAAATATGATGATGCTCTAATAAACATAAACAAGGCCATAAGTCTTAACCAAAACTTATCTTCTGCCTACTCGAATAAAGGAATTTCCCTGCGCAACTTAGGAAAATATACTGAAGCTATGCAAAACCTTGATAAAGCAATAAAACTAGATAACAAAAATGCTGAGGCGTATAACGAAAAAGGAATTATTCTGGTTTTACAAAAAAGGTACAGCGATGGGGTTACTAGCTTGGATAAAGCTATAGGTCTAAACTCAAAGCTTCAGTCAGCATACTATTACAAAGGATTAGCTCTCTTAGGACTTAATAATTATAATGAGGCAATTAAAAACTTTGATAAATCTATTGATTTATCACCCAATAAGGCAAATGCATATAATGATAAAGCCCTAGCACTTAAGAATTCTAACAAATACGATGATGCTGTGAAAAATTTTGACCTAGCATTATCTCTTTCTCCTAAAGATGCAGTAATTTACTATAATAAAGCTATTACCTTAATTGCAGCTGGAAAATATCAAGATGCAATAACAACTCTTGATAAAGCAGTAAAACTAGATCCTAGCTATTCCAACGCTTATGATGCAAAAGGAAATGCTTTAAGTGATTTGGGTAAAGAAAATGAGGCTATTGAACAATATAATAAAGCTATTAGCGTAAATCCACTTAATGCCTATGCCTACAATGATAAAGGCTGCTCTCTGTCAAATCTCGGCAAATACTCAGATGCACTTACCTGCTTTAATAAAGCTATTGAGATAGATGCTACTTCTTATGATGTATATATGAATAAGAGTTATGTTCTACAGCAGCTGGGTAAGGATGATGAGGCTAATAAATGTATAGAACAGGCTAATAATTTAAAAAAATAACGATGATTAAATAATAATTTAATCACCGTCAATACTTAGATAATAAAAACAGCTAACCCTTTCTAAGGATTAGCTGTTTTTATTTACTGTAGCAAGTTCCAGCTCCTCTGTCTTTTTACCACTTATATATAAAAACACGTCATAACCTATAAATATCCCCAATATAATCACTAGATAAATTATTGTAGATAAATCCATTTTATACGCCTCCACGCCATTACTTTTCATTAAATACTTACAGTTTCGTCACATCAGTTATTATACCACCATATTTGATACTTTAATCCATATTTTTTTTAAAAAACCAAAGTTGTAATTTTCTGAAATTTCGCGTTTTTCTTACACAAGACCAGGCTAAGTCACATCCTTCAATTTTTGTACACGTTTACAACTATTCGGTCCAAAATTTTATTCTTATTTTAGTAAATTAATTAACATATTTATGATGTAAAATATAGATTTTTAGGAGGATCAATGTTCAGACGAAGACTTATAAAAATGTCTTTTCCTTAAAACATATATTTCGCAACGGTTATGGCCATAATAAGTGCAGTAATATCAGCCATAACTGCTGCCCATACTGCATGCCTTACTTTTTTCACTCCTACAGCGCCAAAATAAACTGTAATGGTGTAAAAAATAGTCTCTGTGGACCCCATCATTATAGATGCTACAGTTCCAATATAGGTATCTGCTCCATATTTTTTAAGAGTTTCTGCAAATATACCCATAGCTCCACTTCCTGATAAAGGCTTCACCATAGCTAGAGGAACTACCTCAGGAGGAAGTCCAATGAAATTAACCACTGGAGTTATAAGTGCTATAAAATAATCTAAAGCTTTAGATTCCCTAAATACGCTGACAGCAACTATCATAGCTAACAGGTACGGAAATATCTTAACACATATTGCTATACCATCTTTTGCTCCCTCAACAAAACATTCATAAACCTTAACTCCCTTCAACATACCATAAACTACAATTGCTACAACTATTATTGCTATTATTGATTTCACTAAGTAATCCATGTCCTTACCCTCCCATGCTATTCAAAAATACTTTTCTAATATCTTGCAATAAATCATCCCCATAACCGCTGCCGTACCAGTGGTTATAATTGCAGGCACTATTATAACTGCCGGATTTTGAGATCCACAAGCAGCTCGAATTGATATAACTGATGTAGGCACAAGCTGTATACAAGCTGCATTTAATACTAAGAACCTTATCATATCATTAGTGGCTGTACCTTTATTATTGTTAATCTTTTCCATCTCCTGCATAGTCTTTATTCCAAAAGGAGTAGCCGCATTTGACAATCCCATCATATTAGAGGTTATGTTCATTATCATTGGTCCCATTATATGTTCATTCTTTGAGGTTTCCCTAAACACAATTCTTAGTATAGGTTTTAATAGCTTGGCCAGTTTATCCGTAAGACCGCTTTGCTGAGCGATTTTCATGATTCCGCACCAAAAACACATTATCCCCACCAATTCTACTATAAGCTCAACAGTAGAGCTTGTAGAGGATACAACAACCTTGGATACCAATTCCCCTCTACCTGTGAATATACCAAATATCATTCCAAACGCTATAATAAAAAACCAAATATAGTTAATCATCCTATTCCCCATCCCCTCCTTGAAGGCTAGTCCTTAACCTTTATTTATATATATGATAGAAGTATTGAAAATATATTTTTTTATTGTTACTATTGATTTAATAAACTTTAGGAGGAATTTGGTATGTCATATGATACTATACTCTTTGATTTGGACGGCACATTAACTGATTCAAAAGAAGGAATAACAAAGTCTGTACAATATGCCCTTAAAAAATTTGATATACATGAAGATAATCTTGATAATCTTGAAAAATTCATAGGACCACCACTAAAAAACTCTTTTATGGAATACTATTCTTTTGCTGAAGAAAAAGCTGTACAAGCAGTTGGATTTTATAGAGAATATTTTTCTGTAACTGGTAAATTTGAAAACTCAATTTATGATGGAATTAAAGAACTTCTAACTAAGCTTTCTCTAGCTAATAAAAAATTAATAGTTGCTACTTCCAAAGCCACTGTATTTTCAAAAGAAATATTAGCTCATTTTGATATAGATAAATATTTTGCCCATATAGTTGGATGTAATTTAGATGGTACAAGAGTTGAGAAAGGCGAGATTATTAAATATATAATTAACGATTTGATGAATGGAAATAGTAAACGCATGGTCATGATTGGTGACAGAAAATATGATATCCTTGGCGCAAAAGAACAGAATATAGATTCTATAGCAGTAACCTATGGCTATGGTTCCATGGAAGAACTAAGTTCTCACACTCCTACACATATAGCTGATTCAGTAGACGAGCTATACACTATACTTGTATAAAAGAAGACCATTGATAATATATTACTTATCAATGGTCCTTATTTATTCACCGAAATAATCAATCCATTCCACTGCCTCTCTGCCCTTATCCCTCAGAATACTATTGCAGTGTCCTACATGATATTGAATATGTCTTATCTGCATAAAAATAATATCTATATTTTTTATTTTATCATGAACGACAGAATTATTACACAACCATTCATCATCTTTATTTTCAAAAAAAACTTCATAGACTTCTTTTACCTTGTTCATATAGCCAATCAGTTGCTCTCTACTAAGATTATCCTCTGGATCTTTGTCCAATTCAGGATAAACTCTTTTATTAGCAAAGGGTTCAGTAAATTTCCCACTAGCTTTCCTCATCCAAAAATCAACCGCCGTAAGTGTATGTAAAAGTTGCTGCCAAAATACAAAGCCACCATTTTTCTCATTCCATAAATCAGCTGGACATTGATATATTATCCTTTCTAACATGGAGAATGATAAATTAAACTGTCTTCGAGATATCTCTAATAATTCCGTGCATCCCATATTAATCCCCTTTCATGCAAGCATGATTTCTTCTTATATAGTTTGTTTTTATATAATCTGTTACTAAAATTATAAAGGAATGATCACTTCCTCTTTTGTTCTATACACAGTGAGTATTTTCAAGTAATATACGGCGTCAAGGTAATATACTGTAATTATACCATATATTTCATCAAAATAAACAAAAAAGACCTACTGAATTGATAGGTCTTCCATACATTTTTTATACTAAAGTAAATTAAACAAATTAGATTCGGTAGCATTTTGGGTCTGATTTTGATTTTGTGTAGACGCTTCAAGTAAGCTGCTCATCAATTGAGACATCATACTGCCGTCGATTCCTGGTATGCTGGTACCATCACTCTCATCATCACTGCTATCGCTGCTATCATCACTTCCGATAAGATTATTTGAACTTGAAGAATTATTTTGCATAGCTTGCAACTGAAACATCTGCAGCATTTTTTGTGGTTGTATAGAAAGACTGTCCAAACCACTTGTTGTTCCAGTTTTCACCATAGAACTATTACTATCCGATGAAATATTAGTTCCTGAACCTGAAGCAGTTGTACTGGCGCTGTTACCATTCTGCATCATCTGTTCAAGTATACTTGAAAACATAGAACTGGTAGTACCATTTAACGCTGTACTGTCAATTGCTGTACTGCCTGTTATTCCATTAAGTTGTGCCAATTGGGATGCTTGATTAATCTGCAATATTTTCACCTCTTCCCCATTAATATTTCATTGCTTCAATTTTACCTCTTATACTTCTACTTTTCTATACATTAAACACATAATTAATAAAATGTTTTCAAAGCTTTAATTTGTTTATTGGTCTTCGTATTACTTATATAGCTGCATTTTATAGACGTCACTCCCAGTTCTTCCATACTTCAGGTTCATAACCAACTGTAGCCTGTTTTCCATTTCTAACTATAGGAGTTCTATAAAGCTTAGGATTATTTAGTAGTATTTCTTCTCTAACACTATCATTTCTAATATTTTGAAGGTTTAATTCAGTATATTCCTTGGCTTCCTTATTAATTAAATTGGCAAGTCCTACTGCTGCTTTCACACTTTGCAATTCTCTTTTACTTAAAGGCACTATATTTAAATCTATAAACTGATATTTTACCTTTCTCTCTTTAAAATAACGTTCAGCCTTTTTGGTATCAAAACATTTTTTTACTCCATATATTTGAATATTCATCTTTATCTTCTCCTATTAGCTATTTTCTCTCAGTTTAAACTATTAGCTTATCCATGGCCTAAAAATTAATGCTTTACTTTCAGTTAAGTAATTACCTTCGTATCCTTTTAACAACATCCTATTTATACTCTTATCCAATTTACAATTAAGCTTTATCAATAGTTCTACTGCTCTTTTATATCGTGTGTTAACTATTATCTTACAGTTTCTATATCCAGAATACTTAAACAAATTGGCCAAACATTCCTTTAATACATTATAATCATAACTGCCATCTTCCACGATACCCCAAATAAAAGGAAAAGGAATTCTGGAATAAGCAAAAAAACCGCAAAGCTTTCTGTCAACATATGTAACGCATATACTTCCTTTGCAGCTGATAGATCTTAAAAGATCATTTCTGTAACTCACATTAGAAGCTTTCAGCCCGTTTAATTTATCTATACTATTTAAAATATCCTCTCTCTTCCTGGTTCCTACCTTATACAAATCTAGATTATTAAATTTATGAAGAGTATCTATATCATTGCTGCTAATATCGAAAATATAGGAAGGCAGCGCTGAAACAAAACCCAACCTGTGATATATCTCAATATTCTTTGTCTTTTCAGGCAGAACTTCAAGACCTATTACTTTGCATTTAGTTTTAAGATAATCAATACTTTTATTTATAAGCTCTTTTCCTATACCTATTCCTTGAAATTCAGGATGAACTCCAGCAGGACCTAGAAAACCTTCTTGTCCAAAGGTTCTTGCAAAAATATACCCTACAACCTTTTTATTTATTATACAAACAAAACAGCCGTCTTTATCATAAGTCTTTAAATTCTTAAGGTTTAGTATAGTTCTAGGAGTATTTCTTTGAAACACTAAATAATCTAGATCTCTGACCTCTTGCAAATGCTCGTCCTCCATTCTTAATATAAGCATAACAATATAGACCTCCTTCCTTTACATATTAATATATAGTTAATTCTTTAAATTACATTATTCAACAACAAAAATATTTTTCCTCTATTACAAATAAAAAAATATAAGAAAAAGCTATATCTGTACTAGCTCTTCTACATTCTATCACAGATATAGCCTTTAATTAAACTAATTTAATACCATAAAGGTTGTCGGTACCTTACGTTCCTTATCTGACTCACTAGGATGATTTATAATCTTACCGTCATAGTACATAGTGGAAGATCCTCCACCATCCAGATTGGCTGCATTTACAGCTCCGTATTGAATAAGTATGTTTTGTACATCTTCCAATGTAGCACCTATGGATTCTATACTTCTTCCGTCAATTGTTAGCAGAATTATAGATCCATCTGCTTTCTGGCCTATAGCTGTTCTAGGCGCAATTCCCCAATTTGGGGCTTCTTGTGCCTTTCCATTTACAATAAGGGCTGGTCCAAAACTTACAGCCTCTTTTATATTTAGCTGTTTTATCTCATCTAATGAATGTTTTCCAACCACCAATAACCCTTTATCCGTTAACCCTACAATTTCTGTACTGCTTTCTTTTAAATCATTGAATATAATCTTTCCATTGTGGATTATAACGCCTGTTGGTGATATAGTTTTTCCATCCTGTGACTGGTTAAAACCTCCTGCATTTATTGCACAGACTGCATTATTTTCCTTTGCTATTTCACTTGTAGTTTTCCCGATATTCAAATTATCTTTTGAAAAACCTACTACTAGTTTTGTTGGGTCATTTATAATTAACATGTTTCCATTAAATTTTTTCCCTTTTACTACATATTGTGTTATATCAGTATGTTTTAAGTTCACAGAAGCTTTTCCACTTTTAGTATCTTGAGAACTCTTATTAGCAGCCATCACATTGTTACTCTTAGCGTTAGTAAGCATTACCCCACCCAATACAAGTAAAATAGCTGCAGACGCCACTGTGAGTCTATATGAGTTTTTCTTAAACCTTGAAATCATAGTAATCCTCCTTTTTATTTGAGACTTGTTATTTACAATACATGCAATTCCATATACATTAGTTGGCTTTGAATAGATCTCAAGCAATTTTATAATGGTATTACCATAGGATACTGTATCTGCAGAATCAATATATGACAAAGCAAGAGCATCACATGCTGACTCTTTATCTCCTCTCATTATGTAAAATGCATACCATATTACTGGATTAAACCAATGTATAATCTGCAGTATGCAAGCTATAAAGCCTACAATTATGTCCTTTCGCTTTAAATGAGCCAATTCATGAAGAATTATATATTCTAGCTCATTAGCCTTGATTTGTTTATCTATACCTTTAGGCAATAATAGTTTAGGATGTAAAAAGCCAAATATTGCTGGCACTTTAAGCAGTTTTGTTTCTAGAACAGCTATATTGACCTTTACCCCTAGCTTTGCTTTGCAACCACTTACCAATTCTAGAATTTCTTCATTTTTGCATATACACTGATTTTTTAATCTATATGCAAACACTAATGTGTTTACTAATGTACGGACTGCTAGTATCAGCACTCCAGCCAGCCATAGAAGGCATGCAAGCTTTATAAATGTATCTTTATTTAATATTGATTTACTCAAGGATTCACTTTTGAAGCTGCCATTTTGGTTTGTTTGATTGACTAAAATTTTGTTTACTTGCTCTGATAAATTCTGTGATTGGTTACTTGCAGGGAAATTTGTTTCATCTGCTGCTATATAGTCACTTTGCAAAATTTTATTTTCGTTTATATGAGCCAAATTAAAAATACTAATGGGGCTTTGTGGTGCATAAGGTACTAGTAATCTAAGCATCAACAAAAACCAAATGCAATAATGCCATCTAGCTCCTAGCTTTTCTTTTAATAACAATTTAACAATCATTATAGTGCAGGCTAAAATGCTTCCAAGGGCACTGGCATACAGTATTGCTTTAAATATAGCTAACAGCCAATTCATATGCTCACCTTTTACCCCTTCTTTTTATCTAAGATACGCTTAAGTTCATCAATATCTTCCTCAGATAATTTTGAATCAGATACAAAGTTCTCCATCATAACCTTTAAAGAACCGTTAAATACTCGATCTAAAAAAGATTGACTTTCAGCCTTAACGCATTGACGTTCTTCCACTGTAGCAAAATAGTGATAGGTCTTCTTATCATTTTCATCTACTATGTAATTTAATACTCCCTTCTTTACAAGACGATTTATTAAGGTCCTAATTGTTTGCGGCTGCCAATCTGTATTTTCAGACAATACCTCCACAACTTGATTTGCAGTACAGCTCTTATTTGCCCATACTATTTTCATAACTTTCCATTCTGAATCAGATATTTGCGGTACATTACACATTTCAAAACCTCCTATTACAAATGTAATATTAACTTCTTAGCTATATATTACATTTGTAACATATGATTGTCAACATAATTTTCCATAAACTCGATATCATTACAAACACTGCAATATTTGTATGACTTCTCTAAGTATATAGAAGGGCTATTTTAGTATCCTAGCTTTTAAGCTCTTATAACTGTTAGTTATACTTAGCTTTTTTACACCTAATTTACTAATTGTTCAACACTTGTTAATAATCTATTTATTCTAAATTAACAACTTGAATATATAATATAAATATATAGTTATATATTTCTCGTAGAAAAATAGTAATTGAACCTATGAGGTCCCCCCTTCTAAGTTTAAATACAAAAGTAATGAGCGATGAAAAAAAGAACAGTGTAGTATGAAAATTTATACTACACTGTTCTTTTTCGTATTTTAACCTGAGATAGCTGCGTCCTTAACATCCTTGCGGGTAACTGCTAAATAACCAACAATACCGAAAATTATAATTGTTAAGCCTAAGCTCACCCAGCCAGTTCCCAAGCCAAGACCACCGCGATTACTAGGTACTCCAGCCCAATCTGCAAATGAGGCTCCAAGTGGTCGCGTAACTATATAAGCGAACCAGAATGCAAAGATTTCATTCAAATCAAATAACCAGTAGGCTAAAGCTGGAATAGCAATCAAAGCTGCAAACATAACACCAGATAAGAAATAACCCAAATGCATAGTTGTTGCAGTCATATCTCCTACCGCAGTTCCAAGTGCAAAAGTTGTTAATATGGTACTCCAGTAAAAAAATTCACGACGGCGAGTGTAGATACTGTGTATAGATAAAGTCTTCTCGCTTGCGTACCAGATTGTAAAAATAATTGCTAGTGCCACCACAAAAAATATGGTTGAAGCAACATATGGGATGCCAAATCCAACATGCAAAACATCTGCTGCCATAGTTCCAAATATACTCACCATAATAACATTTAACCAATAAATCCATGCTACATATCGGCGTAAGGAGAATTGCACTATTAACGCTACTATTAAACAAATTCCAGCAAGTGCTACTGCAATTACCGGATCCATGTGATTGGCTAAAAAGTCAGATGTGACTTCTCCCATACCAGTAGTTAATATTTTTATAATCCAAAAATATACTGTAATTTCTGGAACCTTAGTAAGAACATGCTTTACTTGCTGCATAGTATCAGATACAGGTTTATTCATATGTTAATTTTCCTCCCTAGTTTCGTTTAATTCAATTGCATTATATTATAGAAATGGAAAATTAAAATTAGATTAAAAAACTTATATTGATACTTCTCTTTTTTCTTACCTTGCTATTGGCTGCCTTATAATAGTTTTTAATTTTTCAGCTGCTACAGTATTGGGATTACTTAAATATATTTCATGGTGGAGTCCAGTCAATTTATAGCCTTGCTGTAGAACATATTCATGCATAGACGCAATAACAGGAGTCTCAGCATCATAGCTTCCTACGTGTAAAGTCTGCACAGCCAGTCCTTCGTCATATTCCCTAAAGAAAACCTCATCTATTTTTGCATTGTCCTTTTTCTTTTTGGCTGTATCCACAGCTTCCTTGAATATGTATTCAGTGACAAAGGGAGGCATCATTATTAGCATTGTCCATTTCCACTTATCCTTTTCTCTGCAGTGGAATAGATCATTATCATCAGCGTACCATAAACCTTCTAAAGGCATAACCACGAAGTCCTGCTCACTTTTCTTGCATATAAATTTAGCAGAGTAGGCAATAGTGTATAGTGCCTCCACTGCAGCCTTATAGCTTGGATTTGTATTAGGATTTCCACTGCCGTGAATTTGAAGGTATTTGTTTTTAGGAATTTCTATAATATTAAAGACACCCTTTTTACCTGTATATAATTCTTTTAATTGCTTTTTATAATCTATCTTACTCATCGCAAACCACCTCAAATATATTATTTATCTGTGTATATTTACATGATACAAAAATAAACATGACAGCAGTATGTCATGTTCATTTATATAAATTATAAATTTTAATACTTTTTTCTTTTATTATATCTCTTAAATGCTGTGGCCCCAGTACTTCTGCATCAGAGCCAAAGCTTAGAATAAAACCATAAGTCCACTCATCCTCTGGATAGTCTACCTCTACCCTCATGCAGCCGTCTTCCAAATACTCAATTTGTTCTTCATCGAAAGAATCCTGAACCCTTGCCATAACTTTAGGCGAAAACTTCATAATGAATTTATTGTTACTAGGCTTAAACTTATTCATGCCAAAAGAAATATCCTCTTTAGAAAAAAGCTCTTCTTTAGGCTCGTAGGTTTCCTCAAGAATTTCTAATCCAGAAATTCTTGATAATCTAAATACCCTTACAGCTTCTTTTTTTCTGCAATAAGCATTTAGATACCAAGAGTATCCTCTAAATATTAAATTTATAGGCTCTACTACTCTGTCTGAACTTTTATTACTTAAATTAGTATATTTAAAAGCTAATACTCTATTGGTCTCTATGCCCTTTTTTATAAGCTTTAATTTTTCTTTTTGCCTTTTACTGCTGCCCCAAGGACTAAAATCAAGGACAACTTCCTTACTTAAGATCTCCTTTGAGGGTTTGCTTACTGCTTTCATTTTCTCTATAATGCTAGTCAGTTTATTGTCATCAACAGTTGTAGCCATCCCTTTTAAGGCTGCTATTATTGAAGCTACCTCATCCTCTTTAAGCAGCTGCTTATCCAGCTTATAATTTTCTAATATACTAAAGCCGCCGCCTGAACCTTGCTGAGCGTATATAGGAATACCTGCCATATTCAACGCTTCTATATCTCTATAAATAGTTCTCACGGATACTTGAAAATGCTCAGCCAGCTCAGCGGCTGTTACCTGGTCTTTATTTAAGAGAGATAAAAGTATGTAAAGCATTCTATCAATCTTCATATTATTACCTCGTATATATCATTAATTTTCCTGTAACTTTATATTTAATTACTAATTATATCACATAACCTCATAATTCGGAAAAATGTTATCTTCTTAAAATTTGTTAATTCTCACAACTATTTTTAATAATAGTAGAAAAAAGCCCTGATTTATTTAAAACATTTTACATTTTATGTATAATTATAATAAAATTTATTTTTTAGTAGATAGGGATGATAAAATTATGAGTAATAATTATGCATTTATCAATTGTAATTTAATTGATGGTAACTTAAACAGCAATGCAAAAAATGACATGATAATGCTAATAGAAAATACCAATAATAATGGTGTAAATAAAGGAAGCATAAGTAAAATTGGCAGAAAAAATGAAGTTAAAATACCGGATAATTTTACAATAATAGATATTAATCATAAATATATTATGCCTGGGCTGATTAACGCTCATGTACATTTATTTAGCAATGGTTCCCCTTGGAAGGCCAATAATACCGATAAATCTAGAATCTCCATTATAGAAAAATTGAAAAATAGACGTAAAAAAAACTCTGCATTACTTTCTAAGAGAGATAATGTGCTTAATGCTTTAAATTCTGGAGTTACCACTGTTCGCTGTTTAGGTGACCAGCAGTATGATGATATTACCCTAAGAAATGAAATTGATAATAATAAATATTTAGGACCAAGACTTATTGGTTCTGGTGCAGCCATCTGTGTAACGGGTGGTCATGGAGCATCGATTATATCCATAATCAGCGATTCACCCTGGGAAGGAAGAAAATGCGTAAGACAAAACGTTACTTTAGGAGTAGATTTCATTAAGATTTGTATCACTGGCGGCATAGTGGACGCAAGAAAAGTAGGAGACGCTGGCAGACTAGAAATGACCCTAGAAGAAGTTACTGCTGTCTGTGAAGAAGCCCACAAAATAGGCCTTATGGTAGCTGCACATGTAGAAAGTACTGAAGGAGTCAGAATAGCTCTTTTAGGGGGTGTGGATACCATAGAACATGGCAGTGAAATGGATGAAGAAATGATAGAACTTTTTAAAAACAATCCAAAAACTCTTAGAGGCTACTCTTCTCTTATATCAACTCTATATGCAGTTATTCCTATGCACAGTCTGGATACAGCCCTCACTAATGTAAGCGAAATTTCAAGGAAAAATGCTTCAATTGTATATAATAAAATGCTTCGTGGGGTAAAACAGGCTATAAATGCTGGAGTAAAGGTAGGAATAGGCACTGATGCTTCCCTGCCTTACGTAACTCATTACAATACTTGGCGAGAATTGGACTACCTTGTAAAATGCGCTGATATTACTCATAAACAGGCTATTTACCTTGCCACAAAATCCAATGCAGAAATACTTGGCATAGATAATGAAACAGGGTCATTGACTGTTGGAAAATCCGCTGACTTTATAGTATTAGATGAAAACCCTTTAGAAAATTTAAGAACGCTATCAAATCCTAATATGGTTGTCTGTCGAGGAAATATCATCAATAACCCTAAGATAAATAAAATAGAAAATGTGGATGAAATTTTAGATCAGATAGCCTTATAAGCATATACCTCCTCTAAAAACAATTTAACTTCGGATAGATTTTTCATTTGTCTAAAAAGCAGCTTTTGAGTTTCTTCATCTGGTTCCTTTAAGTCTGGTATCATTACTGGCATCATTCCAGCTCTATAAGCTGCCAATATCCCAGTCTGAGAATCTTCTAGTACCATGCAATTCTCAGGTAAACATCCAAGCTTTTCAGCTGCCTTTAAAAATATTTCCGGATGTGGTTTACCTTGTTCAATTTCATCGCCACAAATTATATAATCAAAATGCTCATATACATTAGCCATCTTAATCAGATTGGTTGCTCTTTCTCTGCTGGTAGATGTGGCCACCGCTTTCTTTATATCTAAGCTGTTCAAATAATCTAACAAGACATATAAACCTTCTTTAACAGAAACTCCATTTTCTATTATATGCTGCTCTGCTATTTCAAATCTATCCTTCACTATTTCATCAATAGGAAATTGTTGTCCAAAATGCTGTATGTATATTTCTTTAGTTCTAATTAGGTTAGTACCCAGTGTTTTTTTCAATATTTCTTCCTCAATCTCATAGCCGTATTTACCTGCGGCTTGTCTCCATGAAGCAAAGGAAAGCCTTTCTGTATCAAACATCAGCCCGTCCATATCGAATATAATTGATTTTATCTCTGCCATCATTATTCTCCCCTTTTATGATTATATCTTTATTATACATAATACGGACATTCACTTCAAATATATAGAACAACTGCATAAAACTTGATTATACTATTTTAAGAATACAAATATAAACATGACAGCATTGTGCCATGTTTATTTATACAAATCATAAACTTTACTGCTTTTTTCTTTTATACTCTCTCTTAAACGTTGAGGCTTGAGCACTTCTGCATCGGCGCCAAAGCTTAAAATAAAGCCATAGGTCCAATCATCTTCTGGATAGTCTATATCTACCCTCATACTGCCATCATCCATGTATTCTAGTTGTTCTTCATCAAAATATTCCAGAACCTTTGATCTAACTCTAGCACTGAATTTCATTGTGAAACTATTGACACTAAATGCATGTTTATTCATTCCAAAGGTTTTCTTTTCTTTTTTATTAAGCAGCTCTTCTTTTAGTTCATAATTATGGTTTAACGTTTTTAAGTCTTCCATTTTAGACAATCTAAATACACTGATAATTTCTTCTTTTCTGCAATATGCACTTAAATACCAGCAAAACCCTTTAAAGATTAAATTAATTGGTTCCACTATTCTTTCCGAATTAATATTACTATAATTTATATATTTAAAACTTAGTATTTTATTTTCCTCTAATGCTTCCTTTATTGTCCTTATCTTTTCTTTTTGACTTATATTGCTTTTCAAGGCTGTTATTATTGAAGTCACTTCTTCCTCACTTATCAGCTGCTTATCTGATCTATAATTTTCTAATATAGTAAAGCCGCCTTCTGCCCCCGTCTTCGCATAAATAGGAACACCTGCCATATTTAATGCTTCTATATCTCTGTAAATAGTTCTCACTGATACTTTAAAATGCTCAGCCAATTCTGCAGCTGTTACATGTTCTTTGTTTAGCAATGCCAAAAGTATATATATCATTCTATCTGTTTTCATTTTATTACCTCATAATAATATTTTCTAAAGTAAAAAAATCGGTGGTATTTATCCACGCTATACCACCAACTTTCATATGTAAATTTACCAATCACGGCAATTAATTAATGCTTTTTACTGCAGTACTTTGAGCTTTATTTTTAGCTATATTATTTTCTTTTTGCTCCTTTGCATAAACCACTTTAGGTAATGAAATCACAGTTATCAATATCATTACTATAATCCTCTTTTTCATAATTAATCTTCCACCTTTCATTTATATCTAATTTAAATCTATATCTTTTCTTCATCTAGATCATTTATGGCACTAGCTATTGAAGTAAGCGCCGTATCTTTCTTTGGAATTTTGCTATTTTAATATACGAAAGCTATCTTTCTTTTAGGGGGGTACTCGTCAATTTATTTTATCCGATGGCTACCGATTTCTAACCTTCAGATGAAGTTTAAAACGCCATCTGAAGGTTAGAAATCGGTTTATTTATGTTTACCTAAAATAACGAAGGCCGCCAAAGTAACAGAATTTTCTATGTTATTACCCCTTTAAAATCGGTATAATATACGTATTAAGTTCTAGGAGGTGGCTTTATGGATAAAAAACCTCTTCTAATGGAAAACAGAAATAAATTCATAGAAGAAAATAAAGGCTTTATTTATAGTATTGCCTGTAAGATTTGCAATAGAAAATTAGATTGGGTTAATGATGATGAACTCAGCATAGCACTGATAGCCTTCAACAACGCTTGTGACACCTTCAGTAAAGACAAGGGCATATTTCTCAGTTATGCTAAGGTATTAATAAAAAATGCTTTGATTGATTACTTTAGAAAGTCAATAAATACTCCTTACTTAATGTTTAAGGACGAAGAAGAAAAAATAGATTATATAGATACTAAAAGTGCACTAACAGAATTTGAAAAGCAGCAAGAGAATTTAAACAGAATAGAAGAGATTACCTTACTTTCTAAGGAATTATTAAAATATAAATTAAGCTTTGATGACTTAGTAAAAGCTTCTCCTTCTCATATTGATACCAGAAATACACTGCTTAATGTAGCCTTTAAATGCTCAAGAGAAGACCATATAGTAGATTATATTCGTAATAAAAAAAATCTTCCTATAAAGGAAATGACTTTGCTCACTGGTACGAATAGAAAGTTCTTAGAAAAATGGAGAAGATACATTCTTGTATTGATATTAATACTTTCAAGTAATGATTACTCCTACATAAAATCATATTTCAATATACAGGTAGGTGAAAAATATGAATAAAACAGGCCTAGTTATGAAAATTGAAAAAAACTCAGCTGTATTAGCCACAAGTGCTGGAGAATTTGTGAAGGTTGCAATCTCTACACCTGCGCCTAAGATTGGTGAGACCTATACTGGTACTGTAAAAAAAGAAATTAGCTATACCAGGCACTTGGCTGCTGCAGTTGCATTATTTGCGATTTTTCTATTTGGAGGAAGTGCTTACGCTTATAATACTCCTATGGCAACAGTTCAAGTGAATATTAACCCTTCTATTGAACTAAAAACAAATCGTTTCGATAGAATAATAACAGCTACTCCTATAAATGGTGATGGAGAAACCCTGCTTAAACAACTAAAGTTAAAAAATAAAAAGATAGATGACGCCTTAATTTTAGTGATTAATCAAGCTAAAAGAGATAAGTTCATAAACGATAGTTATATTGCTTCAGGAAGGACAATTACTGTAAAGGTATCTTCTAAAAATACAGAAAAAACTATAAATCTTGATAAATTTGAAAAATTTATTGCAGACCAAAAAATAAACGCAACTATAAATAATAATGGAAAAGAAACTAATGATAAATTTTATAATGAGAATACTAATAATGAATCTTCAAAAAACATAAGCCCTCAAAATAACGAAAGCAAAGCTATTAATGATCAAAGTAAAGATAATGAAAACAACAATAAACAAGATAACATAACTAATGTTAATAATGACAAGGGGAATAATGGTAGTAGTAACAAACAAGAAACTAAAGGTAACGAAACTAAACCTCCTTCAAATCAACCTACTAATGCGCAAAACCATAGTAAAGATAATATAGAAACTAGTAACAGTAGCAGCAACAATACTAATAATACTAATAATACTAATGCTGCAAATAGTAACAACAATAACGACAATGGAAAGGTAAAAAAGGGGCCTTCGAAGCATAAGAATAATAAGTAATGGTAATTATAGAGCTAGGAGCCACCTATACGGAAGGCAGCTCCTAGCTCTTTTGCGTTACTTCGTAAATTATTCCTCAATCTTTAACATTAATTCTCTGAGTTTCCATACCACTTTTTAATGACTGCAGTACTCTGCTCGCTTGGGTAGTAGTGTTTATCTGGACCATGTTCACCAACCGCAAATACTGAAAAACCTAAATTCCAGGATTCTTTTTCAAACACCCTTCTATAAGCTTCAAAACAGTTTGCCTGCTCAATATCATTTGCCTTTACCCCTGGTTGATATGCATCAAAGGGATGCACCGACGCCTTGTCCGTTCTCGGAAAACCCAGTTCTCCAAAGAATACAGGCTTTTTCCACTTTGTATTGAAGTTCTTTATTTCCTTCTTTATATTTTGCTTTCTATCATATATTTGAGTACTTTGTATTGCTTTAACAAGATTTTCTACTGTATTTGTGTTATTGTTAGTGAGCTCGAAATATGCAGCAATAGATATGTAATCTACCTTTGAAAACAGTTTGTTATTTAATTTTTTCTTATAGTCTTCTGTTAATTTAGGCTCCCACACTGCTGTTGTCCAAAAATTTGTTTTATAAGTAATTAGTCCTTTATAATCTTTTCGGAGATAATCTATAGTGTCGCACCAATAGGCTTCATTATATTCCATATTTACAAAATTTGAACCTACAATCATAGCATCTACCTTATAGGGCACTGCTACATCATCAACTAATTTCTTTAGTACCTTTGATTTCCAATTCCCAAAGAACTCATCCATATTATCTGGCTTCCAATCAGTCTCTACTTTACTGCCATTATCTATCCAGGGATAGGGTTCCAATATAACGTTTATATCTTTTTCATTTAATATTTTAATTAGTTCAATCGCCTTCTCTTCACTGGCCTTGTCCACATTCATATCGCTTGAAGATAAATTATTTATATTTATTGCCACTGGTACATTCAGAGTATTTAATCCAAACTTATCTAAATCATTTAATGCATCTTCTATATTATAGTCAGTAGATAGATTACCTGATTTTATCTTCGTTTTAAACTTCTTATTTAAAGACTTACTATGGAAATTATCTATACCCTCGGAATTAGAATTTGTAATATAAATATTAAAACTAACTAACATAATAATTATTATAGTTATTATAGTATATACTTTTCTTTTACTCATTTTTATCCGCTCCTTTTGGAGTAGTTTATCTAAAAGTTTTTTCACGTCTTTGAAAATGTTTTAATAATACTGGTATTTAATCTATATATACAGTCATCCTTATTTACTTTTTTTATCTTGAATAAATTTTTGAAATGTATCTAGGCTTATCCATAATATCCCCCTTTGATAATTATTTAGTTTACATTTTAGCATTAAAACAATGTAAAAAAATAGTACATTCTGTCGTAATGTAGAATGTACTTTTAACAAAATTAATTGTGAATTTTTCTAAATTTTATTCTCTTAAAAAGAAATCTTAATTGCTCTAATAATTCTCTCCGCAGTGCTTTCTAGCAGCCTTTCACTACATTTTATGGTATCATCCAGTTTCATTGGTTTATCAACTATAGAAAATATACTGGTAAATCCATGGTCATAAAGACTTTCAATATTCTCTCCTATACCGCCTGCAACAGCTATCACAGGAATCCCCTGCTTTGAAGCTGCTAATGCTACACCATAAGGGGTTTTTCCGTGAAGGGTCTGATAATCAATCATGCCTTCACCAGTTATAACCAGGTCTGCTCCTATTATTTTTTCCTCTAACTTTACAGCTTCTATTACAATATCTACCCCCCTTTTTAGATCTGCACCTAAAAAGGCAAGTAATCCGCCGCCCAGTCCCCCTGCTGCTCCTGAACCTGGATAATCTAGAATGGATACTCCCAGGCTTTCTTTAACTACTTTTCCATAGTGGATGAGATTTTTATCGAGAGCCAAAACCATATCTTTATCCGCTCCTTTTTGTGGTCCAAAAACTTGAGATGCGCCCTTAGGACCAACCAATGGGTTATCTACATCACAGGCTGCTGCTATACTGCATTCTTTTATTCTCTTATCTAGTTCACTTATGTCAATGTAATGAATTAAGCTAAGGCTGCCTCCTCCTAGGCTAATTTCATTACCCGCTTTATCTAGAAATTTTACTCCTAATGCTGCAGCCATACCACAACCCCCATCATTAGTAGCACTTCCGCCGATACCCAAAATTATGTTTCTGCAGCCCATATCTAAAGCATGCTTAATTAATTGTCCCGTTCCATAAGTAGTTGTTTTCCATGGGTTTCTCTCCTCAGCTTTAAGCAGAGGAAGTCCCGAAGCTGCAGCCATTTCTATAACCGCAGTGCTTCCGTCTCCTAAAATTCCATAGAAAGAATCTATTTCTCTCATTAGAGGATCCATTACCTTAAGGGGAATTAGCTTTCCACTAGCTGCATCCACTAATGACTGGACTGTCCCCTCTCCCCCATCTGCCATAGGAACCTTCACTACTTCTATAGCTGCATCTACCTTCTTTATACCTTTTTCAAGTGCATCTGCCACCTGTTTTGCTGATAAACTTCCTTTAAATGAATCTGGTGCTACAACAATTTTCACTATTTTCCCTCAGTTCCTTAAATTTATTGGATATAATAATCCGTTTCATAGCCTTCCCAGGCTTCCAACATATCAAATCTGTTAATCATGGTATTAATGATTTTTTCTGATACGACCCTTTCCCTTACCTTATTTCTAGTAATCAATTCATTGTATGGCGCCTCAATATATATAAACCTTACCCTTGCACCATAGGCTGAAAAAAGGCTGCATAGACTTGACCTTGTGTCCTTTACAATATTTGTAGCATTCCATACAAAAGACTGCTTTTTTCTTAGGAATTCCTTGGCTCTCTCTCTCGCAATAGCAGCTACCTTAGCAGAGCCATCCTTAGGTGATATATTAAATTCTGCTCTAATATTATCCAGTGAAATTACAGCCATACCCTTTAAATTTTCTTCAATATAAGTGTCTTTTCCCGCTAAGGGTAGTCCTGCCATAATTATAACCTGAAAGCTTGTAGTGTCAAAAACCTTATCACCATGCCATATATTTCTCTTGTTAAAGTACAAAAATCTTGTATAGCTGCTGGAGAATTTCTTTGGTGAATAATAACAGCCTAATTCCTTTGAGTATTCTTTAAAGAACTCTACATTATTTAGAAGTTCTTCTTTATCATCACATTCTCTTCCCAACAAATCTGCCTTGGAAAGAAGATATAATAATTTCATATCCACGCTTTCTGCAGCTCTTATTAGTTCAAAGTCCATATCCTCACGTTCCATAAAAAATAATGGCAGTCCATGATACTTTATTAACTGAGCTATTCTTTCTCTTAATTGAAAGCTGATAGAAAACTTTTCTGAGTACTCTCTATAAAATAATTTTCTAAATTCCTTAGCGCCCTTTACTGCATGTTTTGGAGATACTATTTCATTATCTTCAATTTTAGTACAGGTTAATTTACCCATATCATGAAACAGTGCGGATAAAAATAAGACTGCCTTATCCTCTTCACTTAGCCCATGCCACTGGTTAAATTTCATTAGCTCTTCACAAACTTTTTTAGTGTGGATATATACATTGCCCTCTCTATGATATTTAGGATTTTGCTCTACCTTCATAAGCTGGTTTATTACTGCAAACTCCTTAACTATTTCAGCGAAATGGAATTCCCTATCTATAATATAAGTTACAATGCTAGTACTCACTCTATCTCCCTCCCTTGGAGGAAAATATGTCAATACCTTCTTTTAATTTATTAGGTATAATAGGCCTGTTAATCCAATGGGTTTCAGAATCCAAAATAGTATTCAGAAAAGAACTTCGTACATATTTGAATCTATCTATAACCTGATCTTCATCCTCTAGCTTAATATATAAACCTTCCATTAAATCTGTTATATCAGTTTGCTTTTTTGCTAGCTCAAAGGACAAGTTTAATTCCTCACAACTGAGTTTTAGAACCTCTTCTCCTCTTAAGGATTTAAAATTAGACTTACCTAAGAGCGATGTTAGCTCTTTCAAAGAATTTAACTTACCTTCAAAAAGCACTAATACAGAAACAATAAAATCATAATCCTTTAGCAGCTGTCTCCTCCTGCTTGTGCTTAAAAATTTATTTTGAAGCTTATCAAATATATCAAATTCCATAAAATAATGAGTTAGCTCATCATAAAATACTGTATGTTTAGCATATAGCCATTCTCCATACAATATATATCTATCGCCTAATAATGAATTTAGAGCATATCTATAGCAATTAGCCCAAGTCTTAAATAATGAAAATTGCTTTTCACCATAGCCGCCATTTAAATAATGACCCCTGCTCTGCAAAAACATATTGCCCTCTTTATCGAAGCTAATGCCGCAGTTTGCTCCATCCACCTTTTCCTCTATCACTAAATATTTTCCTTTTAAGTATTCAAATTTAACACTTTTTAAATCCTCATCACCACTCTGAAGCCTTGAGCCTTCAATATGGCGAGTTCTAGGATATTTAAATAATTTATTCATATTCATTACCTCTTTTCCTTAACAAAATAAAAAACTGTGAAACAAAACTTTCCACAGCACAAATAAACTAAAAAAGAGGTATTCTTTTTTAGAAGATTATTATGCTATTAAAAGTATGTTCATTCCATAAAAGAGCATAACAAAACAGGTCCATCTCACTAAATTTCTAAAAAGATGAATACCTATTCTTACTCTTTTATTACCTATACCAAACTGGTATAAATGGTTACTCTCATTAATAAGACCAACCTTTGAACATACGCAATTACATAATAATCTTCCTTTCAAAATATATTTACATTAACTTGTATATAAACCAAGATAACACTTATGGTTAAAGCTGTCAATCTACTTTATTAATTCTATTATATTTTCAATGCAATTAATATTCTCTACCTTATCTACATCAAATCTTTGCAATAACTGTTCTTTTCTTATTTGAATTTCCTCCTTTGTTTTTGCCTTGTATGTACCGTAACCTACTTCAATCTTGTCAGGCAGTAAGAAAGCTATTGGTTTTTTACCCTCGCAATAAATCCTAATCATATCTAAACAATCCTTTATTGCTGCGTCATCATCAAATCCCACAATAAGTAAAATTATATCTGGATTAAATTCAACCATGTTTGATAATCTCATAAGATTACCATAAATATTATCTCTGCCATTGTATGCTAACCCCTGTTGAGAAGCCATTACTATATACTCATTCCCAGCATTTATGCAATTTGTAACTAATGCCTTAGTATATTGGTTATACTTTATAGGATCTCCCAAAATCCCCAAGTATCTAATTGGGTCAACATCATATTGATTAAACAATTCTGCTGTAGGCTCTGTAATTAATGCACTGGCTTTTAGTCCTCTTTCTTTTAATGCCCTTAACAAATACATTTGAGCTGTAAACTTCCCAATGCATGATCTTGTACCATATATACCTATCTTTTTTGCATTATTTGTTGTCTCTATGTTTTTTGTATTCTCAATATACTCCACTACTTGTTCCTTGGTTTTAGTAAATGTGTGTAAATTTATATTGTTATCTCTAATCCATCTTGATAAATCTGGATTAGTTATTTCATGTGTACTTATTATTTTAATACCAAGATCATTTGCCCTTTTTAAAACCTCCTTCCACTTTTCTTGTAAATTATATTTGCTATAGATATCCGCAAAATGATGAATTGGTGCTCCACCATCGTTTAAAATTAATGTATCAACATCTTTTAACGCATTATCAATGTTATCAACAACGCTTATTCCTATAGGATTGCCATTTATTACTTCTCCTACATCTTCACCAATATTAAATGCAAAATCAATAACAGCTGTAATTTCAAAATCTAGTAAATCTCTAAATCTTATTAATCCTTGTGATATTTTGTTGAATGGATATAATGCAACATTCTTCATATATTTTCCCCCTTGTAAATCTTATATTAATAAAGTTTTTTATAAAATAGAGCTAAAGTTTATATTAGACTAGCCTAAGGTTGAGTTGAATTTTTTAAAGGATTTATTTTTATTTAATAATATACACGATATAATAACTACAATACCTGACACTACTAAAATATATCCCCATTTAGCATGTTCTAATATTCCACCATATAGCCATAAGCCAATTGTACTTGACAGCATTATGGTAATGTTAAATACGGCAAATACTCGTCCTCTTAATTTTTCAGGTACTTGTATTTGAAAATAGGTAAATAGCGGAACATTCTGCATAACATTAAGTATTCCAAGAGCTATTAGTAATAAGCTAAATATAATGGTAATTGTCCATTTAGATGCTAATGAAAACAGACCTAGATTTGGGAAGCAGAACATTATCATAATTAACGCCTGAGCCTGTATTAATATAAATATATTTTTAATTAGCTTAAATGTGTCTTTTTTTAGTGACATCAGAAAACCGCCAATTATCGCACCAGCTGCCCACGAACCCTGTATTATAGATAGTTGAAGTCCTGACACCTTTAATACATTATAATTTATATATGGTATCATTAAAGCCGCTAACGGTGTAAAAACTACATTTAGAAATAACGCCAGTGATAGGAAAAAGGTAGTGATTTTTTCATTAGCTATGTATTGAAAGCCAAGCCTAACTCCACTGAAGTATCCTTCTTCTTTTTGAGGTTTTATCTTCTCTGTATTTTTAGTATCCATGACCAAAAATATTTCTGATATACCAGATAAAATAAATGATATACCATCAATGAGAAATATATATTGCAAACCTATAGTTTTATATGCTATAGCTCCTATAACTGGTCCTAAAATATTTATCAAAGATCCAACTGAACTAAAAATTGAATTAGCCCTTGGAGTATTCTCTTCCCCTACAATATTAGGAATAGATGTACTTATTGCTAATCCAAAGAAGGATTGTGTAACAGCCAGAATAATTTTATAAAATATAAATAAAATTATGCTTTTGGGGCTTAAGTGGAAAATACACATAAATATTAATACTGCTATTCCACTCAAAATATCGGTAACAACAATAGTTTTTTTCTTATCATGCTTGTCAACAAATGATCCTGCGATTATGCTTACAAACATATTAGGTATTATAGAAAAACTTAAAACCAATGAAAAAGCTGCAGCAGAATTAGTAAAGTCAAGTACATAAAGGCTTAAAGCAAATCCAAATATAGCTGATCCAAGATCAGATATGAAGCGGCCAGAGATTAATAATATAAAGTTTAATTTATAGTTTATTCTTCTCTCACCCGATATTTTAAAATCATTTTCCAACATCTATTTTGGCTCCCTTATAATTATTTAATCTAACAAAGCTTCTACGCTGTAAAATAGATAAATTGTTCTTAATACAATTCATCAAAATATTTTTATTTTCTTTGGTAAAAATAAAATCAAGGTATTAGTCTCTTTAAATTATTTAATAGTGAAACTTGTTGCTCATATATATTTTCAAGGTTGCTGCAAATATATATGATAAAATTGTCTATATTGGTGCTATTTATCTCACCAATCTTAGAATTTATTATTGTACAATCATTTATAAAGCTATTGCAGTAATCCTTGTAATTCTTTGGAATCTCTATATATTTTGATAAATCATCTAAAAATTCCTGAAAAAACATAAATTTATACTGCCAAGAGCCGAATGAAGACTGTATTAATTTTTTGATATCATCGATATGAGTCTTTTTATTTTGGAATTCTTTAAGCATCCCAGCAATTTCTTTATATACTCTTACCCCTGTATAGAAGGTAAATTCATACCCATTTGCTTTGAAATCTATTCGTTGATTTGATAAATTAATATCGATATTATTTTTTAGTATCTCAAGTGCTAATTGTCCATTATTAACTTCCTTGAGCAGACTTAAATCTAGTTCAGTAACTGCATAAGGCAAGTTGGTAGTTTGAGCATACATTCCATCTAAAAAACTCATTCCCTTCAAACCAGCAAAGGACTTATTAAAATCATCCTTTGAAATAACTCCAAAATACTTAAACGTTGTATCATATACTAGATATCCATCTTTTATTATATCTACCAGTAAAAATGTATGAGCTCTGCCACTGCTTTTATTAGAAACAGCTATAATATTCTCAGGGCGTACATCTAATCTTCTTTTCCACTCCTCCTCACCTATGCAATAATCTGGTGTATAATTAAGATAATAGGTTGTACCTGAAATCATAACTAATTCATTTTTACTTAAATGTTCTTTGCAATAAGTTAAGCCCGTTTCTAAATCCTTAAATGATTTTACTTCCTCTTTCACTCCAAGCTTATCAAATATATTACTTACACCTGGAATCATTTCTGTGGGTAATTCCCTATATTGAAGTCTATTCTCAAGGCCTCTATCATTAACATGACCATATGTAAAAAAGAATTTGCCCCCGCCGATTGCTAGAAAACTTCTCTCTAGATATATGTTTTTCTCATGTTTTAGCTTTTCAAGAATAACTCCAGTCATACATCCGTAATATTTGGGATAATCCGTTGTTACCTTAAAGCTCTTATTGTAGGTTCTTTCCTTTTCCAAATCACATGAATCATGTTGTAAACTTACAGCTATTTCGCTATTTACGTCCATGTCATTATTCATATAGCAATTATCCATAATTCTCTCTACAGTTCTATATTCTAGTATGGCCTTTACTGATACGGGTATTTTTAAATTATTTGCCTTGGAAAGTATCTTTATTGCCTTTATGGAATCTCCTCCAAGTTCAAAGAAATCATCATAAATTCCTATTCTGCTTACTCCAAGAACACTTTCCCAAATTTTTATTAATTCTTTTTCTATATTATTTCTTGGAGCAAAATAATTATTTTGCTTATCCATCATTTTACTAGAAACATCTATACAGTGTACTATAACTTCTTTTAGCTTTTCATAAAATATTTCTTTTAGCTTAGTAATGTTACTATCATTAAATTCAGTACAATCATACCTAAAAGATACTGCTAGTTGTTTGTCTATAACCTTGCATATTATGTTTAGCGCATATTGTGTCTTATCTTCAATGTCCACACAATTTCCTATTGGTGCATCTGATAATGTAAATATATCTGTAGACACTTCCTCACCAAATTGCCCCAAATAATTAAAATTAATTTCTGGTTTAAATTGAAAACTAATTTTATCTTCATACTCTAGTTCAGACATATATTTGAGAACTCCATAGCCAATTCCCTTATTAGGTACTTTTCTTAATGAATCCTTTATACCACTAATATATTTCTCTAAAGGTTTGGCTTCATTCATATCTAAATCAACTGGATAAAATGACGTAAACCATCCAACTGTTCTTTTTATATTTACATTTTCTATTATTTCTTCACGACCATGACCTTCTAAGTTAATTAATACTCTCTCAAAGCCATTCCATTCCTTTAAAGCTAATCCAAGTATAGATAACAATATTTCATTTGTTTGTGTCCCATAAGCTCTATGTACATTTTTTAATAAGTTAGTGGTTTCTTCTTTAGCGATAATTAATTCTTTTATACGAACATCTTTAAACTTTCTGTCAGTCACCAAATTATCCTTTTTTAATACATTAACACTAGCTTTATTAACGCTTTTCCAATAATTGATTTCTTGCAGAGCCTTTTCAGTATTTGAATATTCCTTTAATTGCTTTGCCCAATGTTTAAAGGAATCTGTCTTCTCAGGGAAGCTTATACTCTGATTATTTAACAGCTGTTTATAGCCAGTTGCAAAATCTTCTAGAATAATCCTCCAGGATACGCCATCAATAACCAAATGATGAATTATTATAAGTAAATGATCACCTTCAATAGTTCTAAACAAACCTAGCTTAACCAGTGGACCTTTATCAAGTCTAATTTCTCCATGTAATTTATTGGCCGCTTCTTCTATGCTTTCATATACATTATTAGAATTTCTTAAATTATATATATCTAAGGTAAACAAGTCTTCTTCAATTCCATCATTATGTTGTATAACCCTATCATCCATGATTGTATATCTCATTCTTAATGCATCATGGTGTTCTATTATCTTTCCGAATACATTCTTAACAATAACTTCGTCAAATCCATCTTTTTTGAATAAACTAAAAGCTTGATTCCATCTATCCTTATTTGATAACTTCCTTTCAAAGAAGTCTTTTTGTATAGGTGTTAATTCCACATCACCAGTAACAGTCTGCTGGCATGCGTTACTTTTAATATGCTTAATATGCTTACCTAGCTTTTCTATAGTAGGATATAGTCTTAAATCGGAAACATTTAATACTATGTTGTGTTTTTGTAATTCCATCGCCGCTCTTAGGACAGAATTGTCATCCCCTCCAAGAGCAAAGAAATCATCACATATACCAACCTTATCAACATGAAGTACTTCTTTCCACACACTTGCAACAATTTCCTCAAGTCTATTTCTTGGTGATACATATTGTACCTGTTCAGTCCTTATCTTTTCTATTAACTCATTCTTATTTATTTTTCCATTATGAGTAACAGGAAATTTGTCTACTTCCATTATGTATGTTGGTATCATATAATTAGGTAAACTTTTAGATAAATACTTTCTTAATTCATTTACATTTAAATTGCCATTTGAAATTAAAAATGCGGCAATATACTTGCTTCCATGATTATTTTCTCCGCAAATGACTACTGTTTCTTTAATACCAGTGTAACTTAGTATTTGTTTTTCAATCTCCCCAAGTTCAATTCTAAATCCCCTAATTTTCACCTGATGGTCAATTCTCCCTAGATATTCTATATCTCCATTACTAGCCCTCTTTCCGAGATCCCCTGTTCTATACATTTTTGCTCCATCTATAAAAGGGTTATTAATAAATCTATCCTCAGTAAGTTCTAGGTGATTCAAATATCCTCTACTTAATCCATCTCCTGAAATATAAATCTCACCAGGAGTACCAAAGGGTACAGGATTAAGTTGCTTATCTAATATATAAATTTGAACATTTTCAAGATTTTTTCCTATGGGTATTATTGATAACTTCTCTAATTCTTGATTGTCAATATCATACATAGTTGAAACATCACAACACTCCGTTGGTCCATAAACATTAGTAATCTTAAGACTTTTATTTTGGTAGATATTAAAGATTTTTCGTACCAAGTCAATGGATAGTTCTTCTCCCCCAATTACAAATTGTTTTGTCGGAAATTCTATATCCTTATCTAAGAGGATATCTTGTATTATACTTAAATGTGCTGGTGTTCCATCAGAAATATCTATGCTGTGCTCTACGTAATAATTTACTAGCTTTTCCCCATTTAATCTTTCTTCTTCTGGTATAATAACTAAGGTTTGTCCAAATAAAACACATGGAAATATCTGCTTTACAGAGGCATCAAACACATAAGGCGATAATAGTGCTACGTTAAGTTTAGACTTATACTTTTGATAAATCTTTTTATATAAATTAATTGAAAGATTAATAACACTTCTATTTTCTATCATTACACCTTTAGGTTTTCCTGTTGTTCCGGATGTATATATGATATAAGCTAAATCCTTAGCTAAATTGATATTTTCAAGATTTGATTTATCTTTATCAAATATAGCATTATCCCTTAAATCTACTATATTTCCATTAAAGGATATATCCTTAATATCAGTATTAGTTATTAGCATCTTAGCCTTACTGTCGTTAAGCATATAATTTACTCTTTCATTAGGATATTGTGAGTCAATTGGTAAATAGGCTCCTCCTGCCTTTAGTACAGCCAAGATTCCTATAATCATTTCAATTGATCTTTCTGTAACTAATGCCACAATAGTATCCCTTTTTACACCCATATCCCTCAAAACTCTAGCTACACTATTTGCTTTTTCATTTAATTCTTTATATGTAATTGCATCATTTTTATATACTACTGCTGCATTGTCTGGAGTCTTTACTACCTGTTCTTCAAACAATTCATGTATAGTAGCATTAATAGGATACTCCATTTCATTTAGGTTAAACTTGTATACTAACTGTTTATATTCGTTATCAGTTAACATCCTTATATCTTTCAAACAAATTTCCGAATTACTGCAAATGCAGTTTATTATCTCTAATATATGGTTTTTTATTGTTTCAACAACTTTATCATCATATACCAATGAATTATATTTCAACTTAATATAAATTTCATCTGACGGAATAATAACAATATTAAAATCATAATTTGTTTGTTCAAAAGATTGCACATCTTTTATCTTATAATTATCACCTTTATTCATAATATCTCTTGCAGGATAATTCTCGAATATGAAAAGGTTACTAATTAGGCTCTGTTTTAAATTACATGTATTTTGTATTTGTGCTAATGACATAAAATCATATTTTATCGATTTATTATAATTATCTCTAACCTTCTCAAGCAAATTTTTAAAACTCAGATTACCATCACATTTCACTCTAATAGGAATTGTATTAATAAATAATCCTACCATTTTTTCAATACCATCTATCGGCGCATTTCTGCCTGATACAACTGCTCCAAAAACTACATCATCAACATTATTATATTTTTGCAGCAAAATAGCCCAAATCGCTTGAAATACGTTGTTCAATGTTACATTATTTTTTCTACACACATCAACAACTTTTGAAGTTAATTCCTTATTTATTGTAAAATGTATTTCTTTTTTAGCATACTCGTATATTTTAGTCTTTACTTTTTGCTGCAGCGATATATCATTATCGTAATCCTCTAAGTAACTTTTCCAATATTGTTCTGCATAATTTTTATCCTGTTTTACTAACCAATTGATATAATCAACGTATTGATATCCTTTAGCTAATTTTAGTTCATCTCCATATTTTATCGTTCTATATATGCTTATAAAATCCTTTAAAACTACGCCTAAACACCAGCCATCCATTATAATGTGATGATGACTCCAAACAACTTGATAATCATTTACTCCTAACCTTATAATAGAAACTCGCATTAGCAGATCCTTGGATATATCAAACCCCTTTTCTTTGTCTTTTTCTTTAAATTCGTCTAAAAAGAGTACTCTTTCCTCAAATTTCATTTGAGAAATATCTTCATAGTATATCCTTGCTTTTCTCTCTGCTAATACAACCTGCTTAGGCTCCTCAACCTTTTCATATATAAATATAGATCTAAATACATCATACCTTTCAATAACTTTATTTAAACTTTTTTCAAAGGCATCTATATCTAAGTCAGCCTCTAAAGAAAAACTAAGCTGCTGAAAATATGCTTTTGAATCCTTATTATATAAATAGTTAAAAAGCATTCCTTGCTGCATTGCTGTTAAAGGATATACATTTTGTATTTTTGCACCTTTTCCCATTATCATTCCCCCTTATACACTAAAATCATAGTTCTATATCCTTAATCAGTTCATTTAAATCTTCTAGTTCACTAAATGAAAGATTATCATCATCAAAATCACTAGGAGTATATTCCTGCTCTTGCTTTATAGAACAGTGCTCTATTATTTCCTTTAGATTTCTTATATAGCTATTTAAGAGATTATCCATAGTTTTCTTAAAAAATTCCTTAGAGTTATATGTGAACTTCATTACCAATTTATTTCTTATTATCATACCGCCTACTGCTAGAGAGTAATTAAAACTATTTTCTTTACTTACGTTATCACCAGAACTAATACTTGAAGTAATAAATAAATCACTTTTTATATCGTTATCAAATTGTCCTAAATAGTTAAACGATATTTCTGGCTCTAGCTTAAAGCGTATATCGTTATTTTTCATTGGCAGTGTCACATACCTCAAAATAGAATAGCCTATACCCTTTAATGGAACATGTCTTAGTGTTTCTTTGACATTTTTTATTTCACTGCTTAAATCGTAACAACCTCCTACATTAAGTAGTACAGGATATTTTGATGTGAACCAACCAACTGTTCTTGAAACATCTAGGTCTTCTGCTATATTTTCTCTTCCATGCCCCTCAAGGTTTATTAAAACTTGTTCATTACTAGTCCAGAACTTTATTGTCTTTGCCAAGGCTGTCAAAAGTATATCGTTTATTTCTGTGTTATAGGCCTTATTTGTTTCTCTTAAAAGTTTTTCAGTATATTCTTCATCTAAACTAATACTTATAGTTTTGCAATCTCCAATTTTCTTTGAGCAGCATAGTTTGCTATCCTTCATAATTGGAAGGATGTTTTGATTTTCAATAGTATTCCAATAGGTCAGCTGCTCTTGAAGCTCATTACTTTCTGCATAGTTATAGAGTTCTTCAGCCCACTTTTTATAAGAATCAGTTTTACTTGGCAGAACTATATTTTGTTTCTCTTCTAATTGTTTATATGCCATCGCAAAATCTTCTAATAGTATTCTCCAGGACACTCCATCTATAACCAAATGATGAATTGCAATTAATAAATGATCCCCAGCGCATGTTTTAAATAATCCGACTCTTATTAAAGGCCCATTTTCTATGTCCATACTGCTTTGTATTTCACTTACTTTCCTTTCTATATAGCCCTTGTAGTCTTCATCCTTTACGTGGAATATATTATAATTTAGTAATTCTATATCATCATTTCTATTAAATTGAATTATATCGCTGTTTTCTTTTTTAAATACCATTCTCAATGCATCATGATGCCTTACAATTTCATTAAATACCTTTTCTACAAAATCTTCTTTAAATCCATTTTTGCTATAAAGCATTATTGATTGATTATAATGCTTTTCTATATAGTAGTTAGTTTCAAAAAAAGCTTTTTGTATTGGTGTAAGCTTTATTGGTCCTGTTATAGTTTCTTGGCTTGTTTTTTTGCTTGTATATTTAACATAACTGCTAAGTTCTTTTATAGTTTGATATTGCAGTAGGTCTTTTATCTCAATCTTGAGATTATATTCTCTAAGCTTTGAGCTTATTTGTATTGCCTTAATGGAATCTCCCCCAAGAGAATAATAATTACTGTTTATACCTACATTTTGTAAGCCTAATACCTCACACCAAACCCTTACTAGAATTTCTTGTATTTCATTTTCTGGCAGTTCGATTTCAATTTCAGCTTCAATATATGCTGAGTCTGGTTCTGGAAGCTGTTTTCTATCAACCTTACCATTTATAGTTGTAGGCATTTTATCAAGCTGAATAAAATATGAAGGTATCATATATTCAGGCAGTTCTTTAGAAAGATGATGTCTAAGTTCATCAATGCTAATATTAGAAGCTGAAGTTACATACGCACACAAGTATTTATTATCAAATTCATTTTCCCTAGCTATAACAACTGCTTCGTCAATTTCATTATGCTTCAATAATTGCTTTTCAATTTCACCTAATTCAATTCTGAATCCTCTTATTTTGACTTGATTGTCTATTCTATCTATGTATTTTATACTGCCTTGCTCTGTCCACTTTACTAAGTCGCCAGTTCTATACATCCTCATTTCTTCATTAAATAAATCTTTCACAAATTTTGCCTTAGTCAATTCAGGTTGACCTAGATACCCCCGTGCTACTCCAGCTCCTGATATAAATAGCTCTCCTTGAATTCCAATAGGAACAATTTTATTGTATTTATCCAATACATATAACTTTACATTATTAAGTGGTTCTCCTATCAAAATATCTTCGTTCATATTTTCTTTATTAATCACATATAAAGTGGCATCCACACAACATTCTGTAGGACCATAGACGTTTACTATATTGGGTGAATTGTCATTACTAAACTTACTTAAAAAGCTTATTACAGTACTGTTACGTAAAGCTTCTCCTCCGATTATAAAATTTTTAACATTAATTCTATTAAGCTGCTCACTACTGCAATCTGACAAAATACTAAGATGTATTGGCGTTCCATCTGATATATCAATTTTATTTTTTATATAGTAACTAATTAGCATTTCACCATCTACTCTAGCTTCTTCTGGTATAATATGCAGCGTGTGACCTAATAAAAGCGAGGCAAAAATTTGTTTAACCGAAGCATCAAAAATATACGGAGCTATTAAAGCAATATTTAGTTTTTCATTGTACTTTTTATATACTTTGTCATAAAGTGAACTTATCAAATTAACAACTGACTTATTTTCAAGCATTACTCCTTTAGGTTTTCCTGTAGTTCCTGAGGTGTATATAACGTAGGCTAAACTTGAACTATCTTGCTTAATTTCAACCCTTTCATTACTATAATTATTATAAATATCTTCATTATCTATAAATACCGTATTCTTAAGATACCCAACCTTATCCACCAAACATTTCTCAGTTAATAATACCTTTGCTCCACTATCCTCCATCATGTACAATATTCTGTTATCTGGATATTCATCAGAAATCGGCATATATGCTCCTCCTGCTTTCAGTATTCCCAATATGCCAACCATCATATTAACAGAGCGTTTTATCATAATACCAACTATAGAATCCTTACATATTCCCTTTTCTATTAACATCCTAGCAATACTATTAGATCGTCTATCTAATTCACTGTATGAAATACTATTATCCTCAAATACTACTGCAGTTTTTTCTGGGGATAATACAGCCTGCTGCTCAAATATTTGAGCTATTGTCTTATCTTTAGGATAATAGGCATTTGTATTATTGAAGCTATATAAAATTTTGCTTTTTTCTTTTAGATTTATATATTCTATTTCACAAATTTTCTTTTCATAGTTAGTTATCATTTCCCTCAGAATATTAATATAGCTGTCTTTTAACTTTTCTACAGTTTTATCTTTAAACAATTTTGTACAATATTTAAATTGAAATTTTATTTTGTCATCAATTTCTTCACCTATAAGCATCAAATCAAACTTTGATACAGTATTCTTTAATTCATATGATTTAAAGGTTAATCCCTCAAATTTAAGTTCTGAAGAATCAACATTTTCTAGAATAAACATAGTATCAAATAATGGACTTCTTCCCAGCTCTCTTTTTATATTAAGTTTTTCTAATAGCTTATCAAATTGATAATCTGAATTTTTAAATGCATCAAAACATGTACTTTTTACTTCTTCAAAATATTGTTTAAAAGTTTTATCTCCACAAGGATATGTCCTTATAGGTACAGTATTTATAAACGAGCCAATTATATTTTGTAAATCAGCATGATGTCTCCCTGCTTCAGCTGTACCAACTATTATATCTTCCTGTAATGAATATTTAGATAGAAGGATACTATATGCACCAAAAAGCAGCATGAACAAAGTTGTGCCTGCATTCCTATTGATATTCTTAAGCATTTGTGTCATGGTACTATCCACTTCGAATATTATGCTATCTCCTTCAAAACTCTGAATCTTTGGTCTCTTATAATCCAGAGGTAAAGTGAGCTTAGGTAATTCATTACTAAATGAATTTAGCCAATATTGTTCCTGATTATTAATTTCATTTGAATTTATCAGTTCTTGCTGCCACACGGTATAATCCTTATACTGTATTTTCAATTCTCGTAGTTCTTTCCCATTATATAAGTCGCTAAATTCATTTATAAATACACTTATTGATACGCCATCAAATATTATATGATGCATATCCATAAGCAGCACATGTATATTTTGCTTCACCTTCACTAGCTTAATCCTAAAAATAGGCAAAGTATTTAAGGAAAATGGTTTTACAAAATCCTTAATTATATGTTCTATAGAATCACCGCTATTATCATAAGATACTTTTACTTCTACTCTATCATGAATCTTTTGTACAGTTTCACCACTAACCACATGAAAGGATGTTCTTAAAACTTCATGTCTATTAATAAGCTTAAATAACGAGTCCTCTAATCTTTTCTGATCTAAATCGCCTTCAATTATGAACGCTGAAGGCATGTTATAATTTATACTTTCTCTATCTATTTGAGCCAGTGTGTATAATCTCTTCTGCGAAGAAGATACAGGATAATATAGCTGCTTATCCGCTGCCTTTATGTTGCAAAAATCAGTCTGATCCTTGCTATTTAAGCATTTACCAAGCTCCTTGATTGTAGGATTTTCGAAAATATCCTTCATCTCTATTAATATATTAAATTCTTTTTGTACTTTTGAAATTAGCACGGTTGCCCTAAGTGAATGTCCTCCAATTTCAAAAAAATTGTAATTAACTCCTATTTTCTCTAAACCCAATACTTCACTCCAAATTTTTGCAATTTTAATCTCTGTATCATTTTGAGGCTCTTCGTATACAACATTACTAATAATATTTTTTTTAGGCTTAGGTAATGCATTTCTATTAATCTTTCCATTAGAAGTTAAAGGTATTTCATCAACTTTAACAAAATAAGCTGGAATCATATATATTGGCAATTTATTACCCAAATATTTTCTTAAATCATATATAGGCAAATCTTCTTTTGAAACAAAGTATGCACAAATTTCCTTATTTCCATCTTCATCTTCAATATCTATAACAGCAGCTTTATCTATGCTTTGATATTTTAAAATACTATTTTCTATCTCTCCTAGTTCAATTCTATATCCTCTAACTTTAACTTGATTATCTTTCCTTCCTAGAAATTCTATACTGCCATCTTCAAGATATCTTCCCAAATCTCCGGTTTTAAAAAGTCTATCTGTAACTTTACTATCAAATGAGTTTTCTATAAATTTCTCTTTGTTTAAATCTTCACGTTCTAAATATCCTCTTGTCAACCCTGGACCGCCTATATATATTTCACCTGTTTGTCCTATTGCCACAGGCTTCATATTATCATCTAGTAGATATACCTTTACATTATCTATAGGCTTACCAATTACAGGACACTTTTTATATTGATTAAGATTATTAATATCTATTAATGCAGCAATACAACCAATAGTACACTCTGTAGGTCCATAGTGATTCATAACTTGAGTATTAGGATATATTTTATTATATTTTTCTACAAGTGTTACATTAATTGGTTCTCCGCCAAGCACTATTAGCCTTATTGACTTACATTTATCTGATATGCTAAAACTATACGTGTTAACAAGCATACTTAATAAAGACGGAGTAGCCTTAATATAGGTGATTTCATGTGAGCTTATGTAATTCAATAGTTTCTCTGGGTCCATATATTCTTCTTTTGACACAATATGTAGTTCACATCCGCATAATAGTGAGGAATATAAGCTTGTATAACTTAGGTCAAACGCAAAAGAAGACAGTAATATAGTTTTATCTTTTTCTCTCAAATTAGCTTTCTTTGTAAACCATGTAATATAGTTAACTAAGCTGCGATGTTCTATTGCTACACCCTTAGGTTTTCCCGTACTCCCTGAAGTGTATATGACATAGGCAATATTATTACTTTTACTAATGGTATTTAAATTACTAGTATCTTCTGAATAATTACTAAATTCATCAATCTCAAGTACTTGTCCGCTGAAATCAATATTATCTTTAAAATCCTTCTGAGTAATTAAAACGTTTGCGCTGCTATTTTGAAGCATGTACTTTATTCTATCTGCAGGATATTCAGAATCTATTGGCAAGTACGCTCCTCCAGCCTTCATTATTGCAAGTATACCTATTGCCATATATACAGATCGTTCTACTAATAATCCAACAATTTCGTCATTCTTAACTCCATTTTGTATTAACGTTCTTGCTAATGAGTTAGCCTTCTTATTTAATTCATCATAAGTGAGTTTTTCCGCTCCACATACTACTGCAATATTATTTGGAGTTTTTTCAACTTGATTTTGGAACACTTCGTAGGCAGTTAAATTCATATTACAATTTACATTGGTAGCATTAAATACATTTAATATCTTTTCTCTTTCTTTTACAGGTAGTATATCTATATCCGAAATCTTCTTGTCTGAAGAATCTATTATTTCATTAAGAACCTTTAAATAATACTGTACAAATCTATCTATTGTTTCTTCTTTAAATAACGAAGTATTATATTGAAATAAACAAACAATTTCTCCTTCTCTTTCTTGTACCTTAAGTGTCAAATCAAGTTTTGTTCCCTTAGGCTTGTAATCATATATTCCAAATTTAACACTTTCCGCATTATTATTTGGAATATCAATATTCTCCATAACAAACATTACATCAAATATAGGATTCCTGCTAAGATCCCTTTTTATATTCAAGTCATCTATAAGTTGATCAAATTGATAATCGCTGTTTTCTAATATTTGCAAGGATTTTTCCTTTATTCTCATTAAATAATTCGAAAAACTTTCATCTGTGTATATTTTGCTTTTAATTGAAAGTGTATTTACAAACATTCCTATAACATCTTTTAATGAATCAAAATTTCTTCCAGATGCTACAGTCCCTATAACCACCTCTTCCTGTTTAGAATACTTATGAATTAACACATTAAACGCACTCATCAACACCATATATAAGGTAGTATTAGTATGCCTTGACAGGCTTTTAAGGTTACTGGTAACTTCTGAATTTATCTTAAATAATATTGAATTACCGTTAAATTCTTGCTTTGATGGACGTCTAAAATCAGTAGGCATATTTAACAATGGTATATTCCCTTTAAACTCATTTAACCAGTACTCTTTTTGTTTATTAATTTTTTCTGCATTTATATTTTCGTTTTGCCATACTGCATAATCCCTATAGCTAAGCCTATGTTCTGATAATTTCTCATTACTATATATTTGAATAAATTCTTTCATAAGTATGCCAATAGATATTCCATCAGATATAATATGATGTATATCTAAAATGATATAATACTTTTTATTATTGGTTTTTATTAGGCTGGCTCTAAATAGAGGTGCTTTATTTAAATCAAAGGGAGCTATAAAACTTTCTATTATACCATCTATATCTTCCTCAACTGCTTCTTTATAGGAAAAGCTTACTTCAGAGCATTCGTTAATTTTTTGCACAAGTTCACCGTCATACATTTTAAAAGAAGTTCTAAGTGCTTCATGCCTTTTTACAAGTGTATTAAAGGCTTCTTTGACTCTTTCTATATCAATGTTACCCTCTACTGCAACCACTTGTGTAATATTGTAATTTATATTGTTTTTATCTAGTTGGTTTAATGCATATATCCTTTTTTGTGCAGATGACAGTGGATAATACTCCCTATCCTCTTTTATAGGTATTATATCTTCAAAGGATCCAGCTTCTACATTAGATATATATTTTGATAGTCTTTCAATAGTAATATTATTAAAAATATCTCTAAGGGATATATCAATATTAAATTCTTTATTTATACTATGAACTACAAAAGCAGCTTTTAAAGAATCTCCTCCTAATTCAAAAAAGCTTTGATTTACACCAATATTGTTTACCTTTAGAATATGACTCCAAATACCAACTAAGCTTTCTTCAATTTTGTTTTTTGGTTTTTTAATTTTTTGTGATAAATCATTTATCGATATTTTACTTAATGCATCAATTTTACTATCGAAACTTCCACTTAAATATTGCTCTATTAGCTTAAATCTTTGAATCTTACCACTACTCGCCTTAGGTAAAGCTTCCACGGGTATTATATTTTCAACTTCTAGTCCAGTACAATTATTTACATATCTTTTTATAGATAAAGCTTTGCTAGCAAAAGCCTCCACGCTCTCTTTAGTAGGAACAAAAATCACTACATCTTCCTTCTGTTTTTCCTTATTAAATATTCCGCAAGCTGCAACTTCATCAAATGCTAGTCCATTAATATCCTTTACAATCCTTTCAATATCAATAGGATAATAATTTTGACCATTAATGAATATAATATCCTTTTCTCTTCCAGTTACCACGAGCTGATCATTAAATAAAAAACCAATATCACCAGTCTTTAACCATCCATCTTTAGTAAATACCATTTGAGTTGCAGTCTCATTATTATAGTATCCTCTTGTTACATTTTTTCCTTTTATTTGTATGCTTCCTATATACTTTTCCTGAAGGATATTATTATTTTCGTTGCAAATCCTTACAGAACATTCATCTAGAGGATAACCTACAGAAACTATGTTCATTACATTTTTAACATTGATGTCGCTTATTTCTTTTATTTTACATCCATATGCAACAGAATTTCTTTCTAGCCTAAAAGATTTATATTGGTCACCTAACATTGGGGATGAAATACCAACTGTAGCTTCTGTCATACCATAACTTGGACATATCGTGTTTTTATTCATTCCATATTTATTCATATATTCAATAAATTCATTGCATAGATTTACATCTATAGGTTCCGCACCAGTTATTATAATCTTTATACAAGACAAGTCCCAATTATGGCAAATTTCTTTATCAGTAAACTTAAGAAAATGGTTAAATCCAAAATTAGGGGATAATAATATTGTGTTTTTATGCTCATTAACCTTCTCCATCCACAAAATTGGATTCTTTACAAATAACATAGTAGGCATTAAGTACTGATATATTTCTGCAGCCATAGTTGTAATATGTCCTACCACTAACGAAAAACTATGTGTAATTGGAAGCCAGTTCAGGACTGAATCTTTTTCATTACATTTCATTCTATTATATAATGCTTTAACATTTGAAATAATATTTTCATGGGTAATAGTAATTCCTTTTGGCGCACCAGTTGACCCAGAAGAAAACTGTATATACGCTACATCTTGAGGCAGAGGTTTATATACCTCATCATAATTAACCACATTGATAATATCATCAATAATTATGGATTTTTCAATGATATCCTCTCCCAAATCCTGCAACTTTTCTGTTTCCACACAAGCTTTTATTTCACTATATATTTTTTTATCTGTTATTAATTTTGGGTCTTTCAATGCTTTAAAAACATTAAATAATTGTTTTCTTTGTTCCTTATTAATTCCTACATGAAGTGGTACAGGAATGATTCCACCAAGAATGCATGCCCAAAATATATAAATGAAGTTTTCATTATCTTCTATTTGCATAACAACTTCATTTTCTCTAGTTATGCCTTGTTTTTTTATATTATATAATATTCCCTTCGCCTTATCATATAAATCCTTATAGGGCAGAAACTTTTCAGAGCCATTATCATTGATGAGTATAATCCCTGCTTCTTTCCTACTTGCGTTCTCTATTACATCACATAAATTCTTAGCATTTGACATTTTATCACCCCAACATATTCACATTAACACTTGATCTTTTGTATTACTCTCCCCACATCACTAACGACCTCTATATTTTCTATATTAAATTTATTTCTAAGTGCTGTCTTTCTCATCTCAATTTCTTCCTTAGTTTTAACCTCATATGTTCCATAAGCAACTTCTAATCTATCTGGAATTAATAACGAAATGGGCTTTTTACCATCACAATATATTCTAAATATATCCAAACAATCTTGTATATTAGCATCATCATCATACCCTACAACAAGTAGAATAGTATCTGGATTATATGCTTTTAATAGCGAAATTTTAGAAGCAACTTCTTCCACGAAATAATGACTAGTTATGCTTTGTTGATCAGCCATAATAATATAATCATTTCCATCTGCTTCTGCTCGTTTTGTCAGTGCCTCCATATAATAAACATACCTCATTGGATTCTTAAACATACGGAATCTTAGTGGATCTCCATCATATTGTCCAAAAAACCTTCCCACTGGTTCTGTTACTAGTGCACCAACTTTCATTTCTTCCTTCTTCATAGCTTTCAATAAATGCATTTGAGCAGTATATTTCCCAACACATCCCCTTGTGGCATATATACCTATTCTATGCGCTTTATTTTCAATGTTTATTTTCTTTCCCTCTGCGATAAACTTTTCAATTTCTTCATCTGATTTACTGTAGGTAGTTAACTTTATATTATTTTTCTGAAGCCATTCCTTTAATTCAGCATCAACAACATCATGAATACTTATTATCTCAATACCTTTTTGATTAGCCTTTATTACCATGTCCCTCCACTTCTTTTCAACTTCATATTTTTCATATAATTTTATATCACTTTCAGAATAAATCGGTCCGCGCATACTGTTAATAATTAATGCATCAACATCTTCTAAGGCTTTCTCAACATCATTAATTATTGGTATACCAGCATACTTACCATCAGCATTGTCACCTGCATCTTCACCTATATTAAATACAAAATCTATAACTGTATTGATTTGAAAATTTAATTCATCTCTAAATTTAACAAGCCCTCTTGTAATTTTATCAAATGGATATACAGCTGCCTTTTTCATCTAGCATTCCCCCTAAAATTAATTTCTTAGTAGCCATTTATACCAATAGTAAACAGCCGAAAGGTGGTATCTCAAATGACACCTTTTCATTTATTATGTATTCCCTCCCTGATAAAAGATCAGTAATTTTACTACTGTAGTCCTTCCATTTTACTTCTGTGCTAACTACACGTAATTTATTGCTGTTATTTAATAAAACCCCCATGCTTTCAGTGTTTCCGAATCTAATATAGCCGAATACACCTTGCTTACTATCTTCAATCCAGGTTCTAAATTCTCCATTAGTAAGGGCATCAGAATTTTTTCTAATATCTATTAGCTTTTTATAAAACTCTAATATATTATGATTTTGGTATTTACTGTCCCAAATCATTGGCTTTCTACAATCCGGATCCATCGCTCCCATCATCCCGATTTCATCGCCATAATAAATTATAGGCAGTCCAATATACGTCATTTGAAAAAACACTGCCAGCTTCATCAATTCTATAGAACACTCATCATTTTCCATTCCCCGTAATCGCTTACAATCTGTTAGAAAACGTTCTGTATCATGACTATCAAGAAGATTAAACATTGTTCTATTAGCTTGGTCACTATATGTCATCCTATTTTTAGTAAGTAGACTATTGAACTCACTAACACTTATGTCGCCTTTTGCAAAAAAATCATGTACTGCTTCTCTAAATTTATAATTTGTTATTCCATCAAATTGTTCTCCTCTAAGCCATGCTCCTGCATTATGCCAAATCTCACCTATAATTAATGCTTCTGGTTTTATTGATTTTATTTTTTTTCTAAATAACCTCCAAAACTCATGATCAATTTCATTTGCTACATCTATTCTCCATCCGTCAATTCCAATTTCCTCTATCCAATAGCTGCCTATATTTATTAAGTAGTCTCTTACCTCTTTATTGTGTGTTTTTAACTTGGGCATAGTGCCTAAAAATCCAAATGTAGCATAATTAGGGCTTGGACTTTGAACAATAGGAAAACTATATATATAAAACCAGTCTGCGTAAGGGGAAGCTTTACCATTTTTCATTACATCTTTAAATGCAAAAAAATGTTCACTGCAGTGATGGAATGTAGCATCAAGGATAACATGAATTCCCCTTTCATGAGCTTTGTCTACTAGCTCTCTAGCTTGCTTCATGTCTCCAAAGTGAGGATCAACATTAAAATAGTCTATAGTATCGTATTTATGGCTGCTAGGAGATGTGAAAATAGGAGTAAGATATATTAAATTTATTCCTAAATCCTCTAAATAATCAAGCTTCTCAATTATTCCCTTTAAATCTCCCCCATAAAAGGAATCAGTGGTTGGTTTTTCATCCCATGGTGCTATATTATATGGATCATTACTCCTATCACCATTACAAAAACGATCAGGCAAAATCTGGTACACTACTGCGTTACTAGCCCACTCAGGAATATTGAACATATCCTGTTCAGAAATATAAGGGAATTGAAATACCCCGGCTTTATGAGAATTTTCTGATGTACCATTTTCGCCATACCAAAGTTCACTTTTGTCATTACCTTGTAAATAGAACTTATATTTTATTCGCTTTGTTATCGAATAAATAACACCTTCAAAATAATCGAAGTTTTCATCCCAAGAAACTCTTTTTAATTGAATTTTTTCTTCTTCATCACTTAAATCATATCTATCTGAATGAAACACATAACAATCAGATATATCATTTTTTTTGGCTTTAAGTCTGATTTTCAACTGATTTTTACCTATAGGAAAAGCATATGGATCATCACATATATGATAAATAGCCTCTTTAATCATAATTTTACTCCCTTTTTACCCTTATTTAAATTAGTAGTTCCAAATTATTCATAATAATCCCTACAATTACATAATACATCAATTTATTACATTATTCAATATTTTTATATTTTTTACAGCATTATAATAATACATGATTTTTTTCCATAACGCTTGGGTTATACGTAAATCTTGATTAAATATATTTAATACTATCTTTATAGTAGATTATAAAAAGGTATCCAAGAGTACAGTGAAAAATAACTCTTGGATACCTTTTTTGACTTAGCAATTTTACATTATAAATATTTTATTAACTTCCCAATGATGCTTTTAGTGGAAGCTTTAAAGGGAGGATAAAACATTCCTACAGCTGAAACCTTGGCTTGTTTCAGATAAGAACGTTCATGAGTAAAGGCCATAAAACCGTGATAACCATGGGTTTTTCCAATACCACTGTTGTTAAAACCACCAAAAGGAAGATTAGTATTCCCTACATGCACTACTACATCATTTAATACTGCATCTCCAGATTCCGTATGGGTTAATATATAATCCGTTGCTTTACTATCTCTGCTAAATATATAAAGAGCTAGTGGCTTTGGCTTTGAATTAATATACTCTAAAGCTTCATTAATATGTTTATAGGTTACTATAGGAAGCACAGGACCAAATATTTCTTCCTCAAGTACTTTGCTGTCTGAAGGAATGTTAGTAAGTACTGTTGGAGAAATAAATCTATCATTTTCCTCATAATGACCACCAAAACTTATCTTTGCTCCTTTAGATACAGCTTCATCTATAAGTCCAGTTATTCTGTTAAAGTGTTTTGGTGTAATTATCCTGCAATATTTTAACTCTTCGGTTGGCTTCTCCATACTGCCATAGTAGCTTGTGATATACTTATTAAGCAGCTTAACGAACTCTTCCTTTCTACTCTCAGGAATAAACAGATAGTCTGGCGCTACACATATTTGACCTGCGTTCAAGCATTTACCCCATGCCACTCTCTTTGCAGCCATATCTAAATCTGCAGAAGCATCAACTATTACTGGCGATTTCCCTCCTAGCTCAAGGGTAACTGTGGTGAGATGCTTTGCCGCAGCCTCCATAACTATTTTGCCTACTGCTGGACTACCTGTGAAAAATATATTATCAAAAGGCTTCTCCAGCAGATATTGAGAAACTGTATAATCACCTTCAAAAACAGCTATCTCACTTTCATCAAATACCTCTGAAAGCATCTTTTTCATCAGGGTAGTTGTAGCTGGGGTGAATTCTGAAGGCTTTACCATTACACAATTTCCTGCTGCAATAGCAGATACAAGAGGATCTATGGTTAACTGAAAAGGAAAATTCCATGGAGACATTATTAATGAAACTCCACGAGGTTCATGTCTTATTTTACACCTTGCTCCAAAATGACTTAAAGGCGTCCTAACTCTTTTATCTCTCATCCATCTATTTAAATGCCTAATAATATGCTTAATTTCTGAGGTGACTGGAAAGATTTCTGTCAAAAGTATTTCTTCCTCTGGCTTTTTAAAATCTGCATATATGGCTTTTACTATCTCTTCTTTATACTTCATTATACAAGTATAAAGTCTTTTAAGTTTTTCAATTCTATACTTTGCAGTGGTCTCTCTAAGCCTCCATTTATAATTCATTTGAAGATTAAAGATTCTATCTATTTCTCTTTCTATTTGTAATATATTATTCTCCATATTCCCTACCTTCCTAATTTACATTAAAACTCTGTTTACACCATATTATTCGTGATTTGCTACTATTTAATTAAAGATTAAATCATCTATTTGATAATAGTATTTTCTTTTTCCAAAATCAACTACACTCTGCATTGTCCTATCCCTGCAATGCTAATAAGGTTTTACATTTTGCAAACATAAAATTTAACCTCACATACAATATATTATAAGCATTTTTATTTTAGGGATATTTATGAAGGATTATGATTTTGATTATATAAAAAATGAGCTTTCTCTCCCCCAGGATATTGGACCTCACTCCTTTACTGACATGGAATGGTGGTATTTTTTTGCCTTTCTAAATGGGGAAAATGGCAGCAAGTATGCAGCTGTAGGTGCCTTTTATCAGGCAGGAGAACTGCCAGTTTTAAAAGGACATTATTTGATTTTTTCTTTGATTGACTTAAATAAATACACTAATCATAGCTTTTCACTTATTGATAAAAAACTAGTAAATAATTTTCTGTATATTAATATGCCCCTATATTTTCTTCAGTGCCCACATGACAAAAATATGATAAAGCTATACAAGACTCTTATTCACAACAAGCTTCCCTATCCACATAAATGGATTTCAAACGCATCAATTAAAAAGGATCCTGTATGCCTGATATATGAAAATTCCTCTATGCGCTTTAAAGACAGTGTGAATGGTGAATTTAATGTACAGTTTTCAAGTGACCATATAGACGGTAATTTAAACTTTATTTCTGCCAAACCTGTATCTCTTATCGGTGGAAATGGGAAAACAGATAAATTATACTATTATTCTTTTCCACGAAATAAGGTAACAGGATATATTCAAAAGGGTGACTCTAAAGAATATGTTACTGGTGAAGGCTGGTTTGATCATCAATGGGGATATCTTGGAGATTTACTTACTAAAACAGGATGGAATTGGATGGGACTCCAGCTAGAGGACGGCAGAGAATTGCTTATTAATGAATTTTTTACTATAAAAACTGGTGACACCTTTTCACCTATGGCAAATTTAATAGAGCCCAATGGTGAAGTAAAATTTACAAGAAAACTAAGTTTAGAGCCTTCAAATTATTGGCACAGCTCTATTACCAATACTGATTACCCTTTAAATTGGATTATTAAAATTTCTGACTTTAAAATGATAATTAAAGTTTCCGCAGTTTTTCCAGAACAGGAAATGCAAATTTTAGGACCTCTGCAGGCTATATGGGAGGGTACCTGTATGGCATCTGTAGAGGAAACTAAACAGAATAGTGACCGTGTAGCATTGAAGGGCAAAGGCTTCTTAGAACTAGTGGGTTATAACAATTATAAATGTTAATGTATTATAAAAAGGTATCCAAGAGTAGATTATAACTACTGGATACCCTTTACATATACTATTCTCTTTTTCTAAGCTCTCTAATAGCTTCAATTGTAAGTCCAGTTTTCATTGCTATAGTTTCATCATCAAGTAAATCTAATAAATTTTTTGAAATGCAAAATCTACTTTGGGATTGATTCTACACATTATAATCACGCTCCAAAAAATAATTGCTAGTTATATAATAACATATTTATGCTACAATTTATCTTATAAAATATAGTACACTTCTGGAGGATTAATATGGATACAATATTAGCAATAGAAGAACGAAGAAGCATCCGAAAATTTCAAAATAAAATGGTACCTAAGGAATTATTAAATTGTAGAATGGTTAGATTAGTTTATCCCCCTAAGAAAGAATAGACTGCCCTATGCGGCAGTCCTTAAATTTTTTAAGCATTAGCTGTGTTAAGCTGTACAGCAGCTTTTTTCAAATCAATATTTCTAATAATTTGCTCAAAACTGACCCCATACCTTTCTGCAATATCACTAGCATAGCTTTTTCCTAAAGGCTCGCCAGGATATATCTTATAGGAACGTTTTCCATCTTCCATTCCCGTAACAAGACTTACGACTTTGCTAGTTCCTTCAACCTCGTTATTGATCGTATCAACTTCTTTAGCAAGATCATGCATATGGGTATTGAATAAAACTCTGGCACCAAGGTACCTCAGTGATTTTACCACATCAAGAGCAATATAAAATCCTTCAGTAAGGCTTGTACTTGCCAGCGATTCATTTAATAATATAAGGCTGTAGCTTGAAGCCTCAGCAAAGATTTCTGCTAATCTTTTTGATTCTTCGCCTAATCTCCCAAGATTAACTGTCTGATTTTCATCCACAGGAAAATGACTATATATGGAATCTACAGGACTCATGATAGCCTCAGCTGCTGGTACAAAAAGTCCAGACTGAAACAGAATCTGTGCAAAACCGATTGCCTCTGTGTAAACAGTCTTACCGCCTCTGTTAGGTCCTGTGAGAATAAATACACGACCCTCATCATCAAAATTAACATCATTAAGTACTATCTCTTTAGAAGTATCCACATTTTTCTTAAGTAATTGTATAACCAAATTTGCATTATAAATATCTTTTATTTCACTCTTCCTATCTGTCACAGAGAGTATCCGAGGTATACACACAGGCATTCTATTTTCCTTCAAAAAGTTATACAGTTCAGCGCCTTTTAAATAAAAGGTTAACTCTGGAATGAGAGAAGTAAGAAAACTGACGTTAATATGAGTAAATCTTTTCAATGCTTTTAATAAATCTTTAACCACCGGTTTTAAAAGGCTTTCAATGTCACGGTAAAGATGGTACATAATAGGATGCCTCGGATCACTTCCAAGACTATGTATTTTCGAAACACCTTTTATTGACATCCCAAAACCATTACTATCTAAAAAATTTTTAAAAAGTGAATTTTCCTTAAAACTTGTTTTATTTACAGATACTATAGCTGCTTCAACTGGATTTAAGGCTGTATCCAGATTTATTCCAAAGGTTATGCTTTTAATCTCATCAATATCTATAGTCAGTTCATTTATACTTTTGGAAAGCTGCTTAAATTCCTTATCTTCTGATATGTTTTCAATAAGTTTTTTTAATTGGCTGAGCCCTTCTGACTTTATTTGTTGATCCTTTAAATTCTCTTTTATTACTATTATTGACTCCACATAAGAATCTAACTCCTTATACCGAGAAAATAAACTCCATAGATTTGTCTCCTGAAGTAAGGAACCTTCCTTATCCATTAAATTTAAAGATTCTAGTCTGCCCAATATATTTTCTAGAGAAGAAATCAAGTTCTCAGATGAACTTATATCCATAAAAACATCCTGACGATATGCTATTACTCTCTCGTCATAGCATAAATTAGTTAGAATACTTCTAATATAATTATACTCATCGGTCTTTCCTAAAAGCCTTTCACAAAACCCATCTATATCCAGACTATCAATAGCTGCATCATTCAGCTTCATGCTCCTAGAAGCATATGATTGTTCATTTTCAGGCCATAATAGGCTTATGTATTTATTATTCATAATTATTCCTCCCCATACTTACTCTCCTAGTATAATGTTTGTACTTAGCAGCATCAGTTCTCTAAGCCTATCTTTTTTAAGAATAAAGTAAACCCTATGATCATGCCGCTCTGTGTGTATCAAATCAAGTTCCACCATAAGTCCTATATGGTGGAATATTGTTGAAGGAGTGACTTTTACCTTCTTAGCCAACTCCTGATTGTACCAAGGTCTTTCACCTAACGCCTCTATAATATCTAACCTGATTTTGTCAGAAAGCAGTTTAAATAATTTCTGTACATTATCTTTTCTCATTTGATTTACCAATTCTAAGTGCTTATCAGCATTGACTCCAATTACATAGAGGGCTTTTTCCCAGCCTCCTGCTTCAGAGCCAAATACAGCTATATCCATAAAATAACTTATATGAATATTTATATCCCTTAAAATGAAATCAGGTTTAATCTTAAAGAAATTTTCCACAAATTCTTCAGGCTCAGTTTCTAAATATTTTTTATATTTATCAGCTGAAACAGTTAGGCTTGCTAACACTATTTCTTCTACAGGCATAAAGACATTTTCATAAAAACTCTTTAACATTAGCAAAAATCTAGCTTTTGTCTCTGCATGATTTGTCAGCAAGTCAATTATTCTCTCTTTTAGCTCTTTATTGCTAACCTCAGCATCTCTTACTGCGCTGAGTAGGAAGCAAATATCCTTTCTGTTTTTATGTATATCAAGGCTTTGTTTTTCATTGGTTAGGTTTGAATATAAAAAAGATTCTACTATATACGAAAGCATTACAGCTTCATCCAATGCCTCTATTTTTTTTAAAACCCCCAGAAAACTACCTGCATATCCTTCTTTAAATAAAAAGCCTACAAGTGCACGAGAAACCTCAAGATCAGAAAAGAAACTTTCCATCTCCTGACACATGTATTTTGAAATACTGCACTGCATCTCTGATATCAATTTTAAATAATCTTCTTCATAATTATCCCTATCCAAGTCAACATGTCCACCGAATCGATTCCAATCATTTAATACAATCATAGACAACAATACTTCCATATCAATCCTAGACTCAAATACTACCTTAGCAGTAATATCATTAACATTCATTCTTATCAACCACCATTCTATGTTCATGAAATATTATGTAACATTTCATATATACAGAATACTACACCTTAATCTACGAATTGTCAATAAATGTCATAAAAGGTTATGATATCTTTTTAAGTATAATCATTATTTATCCGATGACTATACAAAAATATAATTGTTGTATACAATAGATGTAAAATTACTTATAATGAGGAGTCTAATAATATGAAATTCTATTTTGCACCTTTAGAAGGTGTTACTGGATATATATACAGAAATGCACATCACGCTTTTTTCGGACAAATTGGTAAGTATTTTACACCATTTATATCACCCACCAGTAATAATGTTTTTACTTCCAGAGAATTAAATGATATATTGCCAGAACATAATGAAGGACTTCCTGTGGTGCCTCAAATACTCACAAATAACTCGGAGCATTTCATTCGTACCATGGACCACCTAGCTAATTTGGGTTATGATGAGATTAATCTAAACTTAGGCTGTCCATCTGGTACAGTTGTTGCGAAACATAAAGGCTCAGGATTTCTTGCACAAAAAGAGCAGCTTGATAAGTTCTTAGAGGATATATTTTCAAAGTCATTGATAAAAATTTCCATAAAAACAAGAATTGGAAAAGATTCTCCTGATGAATTTTATGAGCTAATTGAAATCTTTAATAGATATCCTCTAGAGGAGCTTATCATTCATCCAAGAATCCAAACGGACTTTTATAGGAATAATGTTAACAAGACAGTATTTAGGGATGCACTAGCCTTAAGTAAAAATCCTATTTGCTATAATGGCGATATATTTAATGTTAATGACTATAAGGAACTATTAGAAATGTTTCCAAGTCTAGATGCAGTAATGCTAGGGCGAGGCCTTATTGGAAACCCAGCATTAATTGGTCAGATTAAAAACAATCATGCTATAGATAAGCAGACTATTAAAGCCTTTCATGATTCAATCTGTGCAGGCTATCAGCAAATCCTTTCTGGAGATAAAAATGTATTATTCAAGATGAAGGAAATTTGGTTTTATATGATACATTTATTTGCTGAGAGTGACAAATATCTTAAGAAAATAAGAAAAGCAAATAGATTAGGCGATTATGAATTAGTTATATCAGAGCTGTTTCAAGAACTTGATATAGTAGAAACATAACATCAATATTGGTAGTTGTGAGCTAAGTGTTAATTCTATTAACCAGGCATCAGCAGTAATTGTAGTATTCAATGCCTTTTCTAATTTTGAAGATTACTTACTGATACCCAATCCATAGGATCTGCCATCCAGACATTGATTCTAGCCGCACAAGACCTTAATCTAGGTACTTCTTGGATTTCAGAGCTAAAATCAAGGCAAAATTGTACTTATATATAATAAAATGCACACCCTTATGAATTTTCAATTAAGGGTGTGCATTTTATTATTAGAATTATTGAGCAGTAGTCATATATGGAACAAGTGCATCAGCTTTTGGACTGCCAATTCCTGTTACAAGATCATAACCACTTAAAGCATTATATCCCGTATTAGTACCTGAAGTAACATCATGGAAATAAGTATTATAACCAGAACTTCCTGTAGTTCCAGCTGCAGTATAAAGTTTTGTCATAACATCTGAACTCGTATATGGAGTAGCTCTGTTTTGGTCAAATAAAGCTACCATCGCTGCCCAACATGGTGCACCAAGGCTTGTACCACCTACTTGGAACCAACCAGTTTGTCCACTATAAGAGGTAGTATCATAAACTGCAACACCACTATTAGGATCAGCATCCCAAGAAATATCTGGGTTACCACGTTTTGAACCCACAATGCTTGTCCAATTATTTTGATATGCTGGTCTTGAAAAATATGCGCTAGTTCCTCCGCCAGATCCTGACCAACCGCTTTCGCCTAGGTAGGTTCCAGTTGAATCAACATTTAAAGTAGTTCCGCCAACTGCTAATACATTTGGTGATGCTGCTGGCCACTCTACGCCAGCTCCATTGTCACCTGTAGATGCAGTATAAACAACTCCTGCATGTTGGAAATGAGTTTCGTAAGAGGATGCTGAGAAATCAGATGCTCCCCAGCTATTAGAAACTACTACAGCACCATGTGAAGTAGCATAGTCCTCAGCTGTCATTAAATCAGTAAGGGATGCGGATTTTGCAACAACTAAAAGTATATTAGCGCTTGGCGCTACAACGTGTGCCCACTCCACATCCATAGATGTTTCAAGAGCCCAGCCACCATTAGTGCTAGGTTTACCGCTAGGATAAGCAATAGTTAAGTTAGCACTAGGTAGTCCAAATTGGTTACAGAAAGCGGTTAAATCACTTTGAATCGTAGGACTGCCATAAGCATCTACAATTGCTATTGTTTTTCCTGCACCATTATTAGAGATTTGGTCTAGACCATATGATTTTCTAAGTTGTACTGGGGTTAATCCTACTGGTGCTAATGCTGCTCCTTTTTTAACCTTTACAAGTGTCTCCGCTGTAATACTATTTTGGGTATTAGCTATACCTGCTGACACTGGAATTCCAGTTAAAGTGTTTGTAGAAATGAAAGTCGTTGCAAGTGCAAGCCCAAAGACAAGGAATTTTTTTAAAGATTTGTTCATTAAATAGACCTCCTTTTTTTATTATAATTTGGATTTATAGTATGGGGGATAACCGAAATGAAAATACTTTTCCACTGTTGTGGTTACTAATCATCCGTATATTAATTAGGGGAAATGCTTATATACGTATTAATATTAATATACAGGATGATGCTGCCTTCATGATTATTTTACACCAAATAACAATAATTGTAAATAATAAAATTTAATATTTAATGCAAAATTTAATTATATATTAAAAGTAGTTAAAATAGATGACTGTGAGCTTAGCGTTAATATAAGCTACTTCAATTATAGAAAGCTAAAAAAGCCTGACTTACTACTAATAATGTGAACCGTATCAGCTGTAAAGCAGGCTTTTACAATTCATATAAAATGTATTGACAGGTAAAAGAAAGAGTATATAATTATATTGTAAACCATAATAAACACCACAGTTTACAATAGGAGGATGACTATGAAAATATCAACTAAAGATTTAATATTATGCGCTCTTTTTGCAGCAATAAGCTGTGTTCTAGCACAAATATCTTTTCCACTTGGTCCAGTACCTTTTACCATGCTGGTTATGGCTATTTTCTTAGCAGGAGCAATATTAGGAGCAAAACGAGGCTTTATATCTCAACTAGTTTATGTAATTTTAGGAGCCATTGGCGCACCTGTTTTTTCTAATCTCCACGGAGGTATCGCTGTTGTTCTAGGTCCTACAGGAGGATTTATTATTGCATTTCCATTTATGGCTCTTATTACAGGATACTTCGCTGATAAATATAAATCCAAGGGATATATTGTACTAGGAATGTTAATTGGACTTATATTCTGTTATGCAGTTGGAGCTGCATGGCTTTCATATGCAGCAAAGATGCCTTTTATAAATGCACTTAAGGTTGGAGTTTTACCATTTATAATTTTCGATATCATTAAACTTATTATTGCTGCTGTAATAGGCATCAATATAAGAACTAGGCTTGCAAAAAGCGGTCTGGCATGATAACACTAAGACCACACCATATTATGTGTTTTCAAGGATATGAGGGAAAAGGTTACAACCAGGACTTTATATCTAATATGGACAAAATCTATATACAACTTAAAGAAAAAACAAACTCTAAAATTAATATTGTTTTTTCTACAGATGATGTATGTGCCAAGTGTCCTAACAAGCTATCTGAGAATAGCTGCAATACCAATGAAAAAGTAATGACAATTGATAGTAAGGTAATCCATTATTTAAATCTAGCGGAGAAAATATATACATATAATGAACTTATACGTATGTTAAGGTCAAATATAAATGAGAAAATAATGGATGATATCTGCGGTCATTGTGGATGGTATGAAACAAGTAAATGCAAAACTAATATTTTAAACTTATAAGTTAATATTCTTGATAAATATTTAAGAATCAGGTAGGATTATATAAATAATTACTGCCTGATTCTTTTTGTTAAATATATGTATTTGAGTAATTGAAACTTTATTATTTCTCATTAACTTTCACTTCTTTGAATATTCTTTCTTGCCACATTTGATAACCATAGAGAATAATTCCCTGAACCGTCATTAGCATAAGGTCTTGAATAACAGATAAACTTCCACTAGTTCTAATTCCGAAATGAGTCAGCATCTTTTCAAAAACTAGCCCAAAAAAGAGATCTACTAAAAAATTAACGATTATGTATAACCAAAACTTTCCGTAAGACACCACAAATATCCACAGTGTTCCAACAAAAAAAATTCCGTATATCATATACACCGGTATTACTTTATCCCACCCAAAAATTGGTTTATAATACCACCATTTATATGCCCAAGCAATCTGGTTAATCAAGGTGCTGGATACACAAGCTAAAAGGCTAACAGGCATATATTTACGTATTTTATATTGATCCAAGAAAAGCATCGAAGCCCATGGAAGGACTAAAGTTAGCCACATAATTACGACTGCCATACATATCCCACCTTTATTAATCATAACTATATAGATTAGTATTAATCAGTGAGTTTTAAAATATGCTGCTGCACTATGATTTTCCTCATAACTAGGATCATAGTTTGCACTAACATCAATCCAGCCGGGACTTACACTGTTTACTCTAACCTTTCCTGCTAGACTTATAGCTAAAGCATGAGTTAAAGAAGAAATACCACCCTTTACAAAATTCTATCACATATCATATATAGTAAAAGCCAAGCTATGTATGATTATATTAATTATTTGAAAATAAAATAAGTTTTATATATGTATATAGATTACATAATGATATAATATTGTAAATCACATTGAAAATAAACTATTTTCTAGGAGGAGTCTACTTGGAACATAACAATTGCTTAATATGCGAAAGAATTAGCATGATTAAAGAAGGAGTAAATCCTTATTTTGTGGCAGAGCTTGAGACAGGCTATGTGGTGATAGGTGATTACCAATACTTTAAAGGTTATACACTATTTCTTTGTAAGCAGCATAAAACAGAATTACATTTCTTAGACGAAGCTTTTAAAATTAAGTTTTTAACTGAAATGAGTACGGTGGCAGAAGCAGTTCATACTGCCTTTAATGCAGATAAGATTAATTATGAATTACTTGGAAATGGTGATTCCCATATACATTGGCACTTGTTCCCACGTAAGGTAAATGATTCACCTGTAAAAGGACCTGTTTGGTTAGTCGGTGTAGATAAATTACTTTCTGATGAGGTGAGGCCAAGTGAAGCTGAATTAATAGAAATGAAAACAAAACTATACAATGAATTAAATAAAATAACACCTATAATAAATAAAGGAGACTTTTAGGATAAATATATTAAGGGAAGCAATAACTTCACTTCCCTTAATACTTCTTCTTTTTTAATTGAAAAAACCATTCATAGTATTTTCGGGTTACATAGAAAGTTATGAGCAGAGTTATCCAGGTTATATGCCAAGTCCAATGTATATATTCAATGAGCTCTGTATATTCCTCAACAACAACTTCAATGATAGTTATTGAAGTGCAGATATAAAAGTAATACCTAAACCTTCCAAAGGCATTTTTGTTTTCAGGAAAATTAACATTAAATACAGCACAAATAGCTGGATAAACAAAGTACTCGAAGGTAAAGCTGGTTTTATTTACATGTGCGAAAAGCCTAACAGGATATTCAATCAACCCAAGTTCAGCAACACTTAGTCCTAGCAACCAAGTTAATAACTGCATAAATGTAAATGCCACCATTGCTTCACGAATTTTATTTTTAGGAATAAACCTTATTAACAAACCTATAGCTATAATCCATCCAATTGCAATAAGTATATACTCTCTTTTCATAAAAACACTTCCTATGTCTTGTCATATGTATTAATATAAACAAAATACTATTTTATAAACTACATATTAATAGAAGTGTTAATCAATCAAACACTGGACGCATAAAACTTCTTTCATAACTAGTGATACATTGTGTTTCCTCACTATAGGCTAAAGCAGCTTGACATTCCTTATCTGTTTCAATTTGTTTTCTATACTCCTCATACTTAGCCAGGCTAGGAAAGCTAAACAAGGCATAGGCTATATTATTTGGTCCTTCATATGGCATAAAATATCCATGATGCATACCTCCCATTCGGTTAACAATTGGTATCCACAGTTTTCCGTAGTTTTCAAATTCCTTTAGTTTATACGGATTAATTACATATTTTAAATAACAAGTAACCATTACTTCACCTCATTTATTCTAGTGCGCTATGGCACAATTTTTAACAAAATATCTCTAGTCCGTAGAAGATAGGATGAAGGTGGTAGATGTACCCACTACCCCATTTATTTTTAATAGTTCATCAATATACTGAGTTATATTTTGTGGTGACGTACTTCTTACCTTTAACATCAAGCACCATTCACCAGCCAGCCTGTGACACTCTTCTAAAAATGCACTGCTTACATTTATGTTTTTTATTTCATTGATAATATCTTTTACCACAGCAGAGTTTATTTTTAAATATATGAAAACGTGAATAACTTGTCCTAACTTACCCCAGTCTACTACCACTTCATATCTCTTGATTATTCCATGCTCTTCTAATCTTTTAACTCTTTGACGAACAGCAGGCCTAGACAAATTTAGTTTTTTACTTATATTTTCATGAGATTCTCTTCCGTTATCCATAAGAGCGTTAAGTATTTCCTTATCTATCTCATCCATAAACTCACCCCTCTTATACAACATAGTAACATATGTGCCAAATAATACAACTAATCGTAAACAGATAAATCGATTAGTAACTTTTAGTTATAAATATAAGTATATACACTTCATTTTGTAGTGTTATATGTTTAATTTCTTCCATTTACAATTACGTTTTGTAAGTTTAATAAACCTAAAAAACATCCAAAGATTTATAAATTATCCATGGATGTTTTTTTCATATAACTTTTTTTCACTAAATCTTATCTAGAATCTAAAATCTCTTTTTCCGTCTTTTAATTCCTTTAAATATTCTTTTGCAATTGCTTTAACCTTCTCATGAGGTATTCTTTCAACTTCCTCAGCTATTACTGCTTCACCATTTTTCTTTGTTTCCTCAGAAGCATAATCCTCTAAGTATTCTTTTAAAGTCATTAAAGAATTTGGCTGACAGCAGTTTGCAATCTGTCCTGATTTAACAAGGCTCATGAAACGGTCCCCTGTTCTTCCTTCACGATAGCAGGCAGTGCAGAAGCTTGGAATATAACCTAGTTTTAATAGCCAATTAACTATTTCATCAAGGGTTCTGTTATCATTGACTTCAAATTGCGATGTATTATCCTCTTCTGGCTCAGGTTCCACATAACCGCCAACGCTGGTTCTTGAACCGCCACTGATCTGAGATACCCCTAACTCTAGTACGCGTTCACGAGTTTTTTGAGATTCACGTGTTGATACAATCATACCTGTATATGGTACAGCAATACGAAGTACAGCTACGATTTTTTCAAACATCTCATCTGATATTGCATTTGAGAAGTTTTCAGGATCAATATCATCAGCTGGTCTGATACGAGGAACACTTACAGTATGCGGCCCAACTCCCATAGCAGCTTCTAAATGCTCAGCATGCATTAATAATCCTACGAAATCATATTTGTACATATTAAGTCCAAATAAAACTCCAATACCTACATCATCAATCCCTGCTTCCATAGCTCTATCCATTGCTTCAGTATGATAAGCATAATTATGCTTTGGTCCTGTAGGATGAAGCTCTTCATAGCTCTTCTTGTTATAAGTTTCTTGGAAAAGTATATAGGTTCCTATACCTGCATCCTTTAATTTTTTATAATCTTCTACTGTTGTAGCAGCAATATTTACATTTACACGGCGAATTGCTCCGTTTTTGTGTTTTATACTGTATATGGTTTTTATACTTTCAAGAATATACTCAAGAGGATTATTTACAGGGTCTTCCCCTGCTTCTAAAGCTAAACGCTTATGCCCCATATCTTGAAGTGCTATTGTTTCCTGCTTGATTTCTTCCTGTGTTAATTTCTTTCTTGCTATATGTTTATTCTTATAATGGTATGGACAGTAAACACAGCCATTTACACAGTAATTTGAAAGATATAATGGCGCAAACATTACTATACGGTTACCGTAAAACTTCTGTTTAATCTCTTTGGCAAGCTTAAACAGCTTTTCATTTTCATCTTCTAAATCACATTCTAGTAATACTGCAGCTTCTCTATGAGTTAAACCCTTACAGTCCTTAGCTCTTTCGATAATACTGCTAATAAGTTCACGGTTACCTTTATTTGATTGAGCATACTCTAGAGTGTCTAGAATCTCTTTATCATCAATAAATTCAGTAGCAATTTTAGATTTCACATCATACATTTGAAATCCCTCCTATTTTATTCATTTACTCTCCAGTGGATACTTTTGAATAAATTGTTTTAGTGCTTACATTGGGTAACATACCTAATTTTCCGGAGAGAGCGCTTATAACGTCATTAGGTGCATCAACAGCTATACTTATAATATTTATTTGACGTTTTGGGTAAGGGATTCCCATTCTGCCTATGATAAATTCACTGTATTCATGCAGAATGCTATTTAGTTTTTGTATGCAATCCTTATTTTCAATAATAATTCCAATAATAGCGACTCTTGATTCCATTCTTAGTTTCCTTTCTTTTTAAAGTAAAAAATCCCTGTACCTAGAAAGGAACAAGGATAGCAAAAATCGCAAGTAACCACATATAAATGGATTCCCTGAATTTTATTACAACTATTCCCTCGCCTTCTAATTTGGGACGAACCCTCATTCATTCAGTACGATACTTTTTAAAATTAATAATTTAATGGCATATCTAAGAAAAAACAATACAAGTTAAATCTCAGGGCCTATACCAATATTAATTATTATAACACAATTATTAGTAAAATGAACACTGCTTTCTGAACCTTCAACTTATTCCACAAGAAATATATTGCTATATCTCTTTTTCACATTCAATATATGCTATAGGACTATTAAAAAGAAGTTCACCTTTTTTGCTGGAAATATGATTTAATCTATCCTCAATTTTTGAAAAAACATTATTCCAATCATCTTCTTTAATTATTTCTTTCCAATCTTGCAAAAATGCTAACTTTATAAAATAATGATTAAGGAATGAACTGCCATCTACAAATCTCATAACATAATTGTCTTGAACAATCTTTTTTATAGAAAATTTATTTCTATTCATAAGTATTGTAATATCCTCTATAGAGTGCCTTTTATTTATATGCTTATTTAGATTATTAATTTCATTCTCAAAATTTAAGTCATCTATAACATCCTTAAATACAGAATAGAACTCATCAAAATGCCCACATAAATTAGTAGTAAAAATAAGCTTGCCCTTTGGATTTAGTACTCTAAAGCATTCTGAAATAACATCATCTGGTTTTTCAAAATTATTTATCCCCAGATTAGATATTATTATATCTATGTATTCATTATTAAAAGGTAAGTTTTCACCAACACCTTTTAGTATTTCCACATTTTTTATCCTATATTGTTCCCTTTTTCTATTAGCTCTTTCAATGGCTGTTTCCCATGGATCAATTCCATAAAATTTGCAGCTGTCACCAAATCTTTGTGCTAATTCAAGCAGTGGAAATCCAGTCCCACATCCTATATCAACAATTTTAAAATTTCTTTGAAGTGGAATATTGTTTAGTAACAATATTCCAAAGGGTGATGACCACAAAGGTAACTCGTCATAGCTTCTAACCATATTTTCATCAAAATCTATTT
>JAUZPI010000059.1 GCA_030706015.1 Bacillota bacterium | reverse complement strand
ACATATCCATCACTTTAAACTTACCCACCACATAGCCTTTGCCTATGAGCACCTTTAGGTCTCTTACAAGGCTTTCTGGGTTGCAGGAAACGTAGATGATATCCTTGGCATTAAATTTGATTACGTAGTCTAATGCTGTTGGGTGTACTCCTGGCCTTGGTGGGTCTAAGATTATGATGTCTGGCTGTTCTTTTATTTGAGTTATAACCTTAGCTATGTCGCCAGCTATGAAATGGCAGTTTGTTAAGCCATTTAGGGCTGCGTTTTCGTTGGCTGCTTCTACTGCTTCTTCTATCAGCTCGATGCCTACTACTTTTTCTGCTTCTTTTGCAGCTATTTGACCTATGGTTCCTGTTCCACAGTACAAGTCAAATACTACTTTTGAGTCTGCATCTCCCATGAAGTCTCTTACCATGCTGTAGAGTTTTTCAGCTCCCAAGGAATTAGTCTGGAAGAAGGAGAAGGAAGTTATCTTAAACTTCAAGCCCAGCAAGGTCCCTGTTATATAGTCGCTTCCAAATAGTATTTCTACTTTATCAGCCTGCACTACGTCGGATAATGAGTCATTAAAAGTATGTATAATTCCTGTTAATTTGCCCTTGTAGTCTTGGCCTTTTAGTAATTCAGTTATTTCTGAATAGTCAAATTCTACTTGTGAAGTAGTTACTATATTTATCAGTATCTCACCAGTGTTTTTAGCTTTTCTCACTACCAGATTTCTAAGGTATCCTTCATGCTTTAGTACCTTATAATATGGCAGTTCCTTAGTTTTAAAATACTCAACTACTGTAGTTAGTATTTTTCTAAAGTCTTCATCAACTATTTGACACATATTAGTGCCAACGATTCCAAAGGACTTATTTTTTATATGCATTCCAAGGGTCAGTTCTCCGCCCTTTTCAAAATCACCAAAGGAAAATTCCATTTTGTTTCTGTATTCAAATACTTCTGGACTGCCTTCTATGCCTAAAAATTCGTAATTTTCTATGTTAGCTGCTTTAAACAATTTAAGTACTTGATCTTCTTTATATTGAAGCTGCTTTTCATAATCTATAAATTGATGAGTGCATCCTCCGCAAACTCCAAAATGAGGACAGCTAGGTTCAATTTTATAATCTACATCCTCTAAAACCCGAGTTAATTTTGCTTCAGAATACCCTTCTTTATTTTTTGTTACTCTTGCTCTAACCTTTTGGCCAGGAAGTGCACCTTTTATATGTACTCTTGTTCCTTCATACATTGCTACGCCACTGCCAGGAAAGGCTGTATCTTCAATTAAAAAATCGTACTCTTTTCTTTTTTTCATGCGGATTCTCCTAGTTAAATTTTAAATTATTTACTTACAACCATTAATTGTTGAAGCTTTTGACCTACAGTTGCTTTCTTTGTAGCTACCATTACAGAATTATATATTAATGTAGCAACAACATAAACTATGAAAATTGCTGAAAATATATCTGCAAAGTACAAACCTGGTCCCTTTCTTAAAATAAAATCTATCAAGTATACTAAAGCAGTTGAACCTGCACCTAATATTATTTGATCAATTAATGTTGATATTATTGATTGTGCAAAACTTACTTTTACTTCTGTCATAATTGTCGCTGGTATTGTAATCCATTACTTGGACTGCCTATGCTTTTATTTATAATTATTACAAGCATAAAACCAGCTTTACACCTCCTTTAATTATTTAATTTCTGTATAATTCTACATAATTATTATGCTATAGTATTGGATATATGTAAATAGATAAAACCACAAAAAACATGAATACACATTGAATAATACATGAAAAGTAGTATAATTAATAAAGTTATGAAGTTTCATAACATTTTATTCATAGTTTATTATATTTCTATACACAAATATAACCTATACTTTAATTTGTGTTAATTATCGTAGGGGTCAATAGCTTACGTAAATTTTAGGATTTTGGGAGGTCACTTATGACAAAAGAACATATTCTGCCGCAGCTTAAAAAGTTTGTGGTTAATAATTTTGATATTATTTTCTTTGTACTGGCAGTTACCTTTAAGCTTTTATATTTTTCAGTACAAACTACTCCTAATTACAGCTACAAAATGCTTTTCCAACCAGTTGCTGCATCCACATTGGTATTTGCAAGTATTGCCATACTGCTAAAAAATAAACATAGAACCAGAACTCTTTATATTTTCAATATTATTATTAGTTTATTTCTAGTAGCTGATGGTATCTATTTTAAATATTTCAAGGATGTTATTGCAATAGCAGCAATAAGAAACGGTATAATGCTTGGAGGGGTCACTGCAAGTGTATCTTCTCTAGTGAAGCCTCTTGATTTTATATATTTTCTAGATATTATAGTGCTTATACCTCTTCTTAGACTTTACAGAAAGGTTGAAAGAAGACAGCTTGCCTTTAAATTCAGATTAATTCCTTTCATTATTTTATTTGCTGTAGGTGTCTTCGTTGACGGAACAGATATTTACAAGCTTTCTGTAGATCAGCCTAGATTAATCAGCACTATGTTTAACAGATTATATATTGCAGAAACTTTAGGCGATTTAAACTTTCATGTTTTAGATCTTTATAATGTGGTATCCACTAAGATTGCTAATTCCAGCAGACTGCCTGCAAGTGAAGAAACAGCTATAAAAACATTTTTGACTACTCAAAGTAAATCAAATACAGATACAACTATGGCTGGCATTGGAAAGGGTAAAAACCTAATTATAATTCAGGTTGAAGCTCTTCAGCAGTTTGCTATTAATAATAAGGTTAATAATCAGGAAATTACTCCTAATTTGAACAAATGGATAAATAGAAGTGTTTATTTTGATAATTATTTTTATCAGGTTGCCGCTGGCGGTACTTCTGATGCTGAATTTATGACAAATAATTCACTGTATCCAGCTGCTTCAGGTGCTGCTTACTATTTATATTGCGGTAATCAATACAGCTCTCTTCCAAAGGAAATGAATGATGCAGGCTATTACACTGCTGCTCTTCACGGTTATCAGGAAGGCTTTTGGAACAGAAATGTAATGTATAAAGCTCAAAAATTTGATGATTTTTATGGTGCTACCTCCTATAAGCAGGATGAAACTGTAGGTCTTGGTTTAAGTGATAAATCCTTCTTAAATCAATCTGTGGATAAGCTTAAAAGTTTCGCTCAGCCATATTATTCCTTCTTAATAACTTTAAGCAGTCATTATCCTTATGATGATGTAAAGGGCTATGGTGATTTCAATACCGGCTCTTATGAAAATACCTTTATGGGAAATTATCTAAAAGGAATTCATTATACTGATGCTCAGCTTGGAACATTTTTAGATAAGCTTGATAAAGAAGGCATAACAAAGAATTCTATAATAGTTATATATGGAGACCATTTTGCTATTCCAAAAAATCAAATACAGCAGTTATATGATTTTACAAATACTAAAAACCCTGATGATTTAAAATGGTATGAGCTTCAAAAGGTGCCAATGATTATTCATTTCCCTAACGAAGAATACAAAGGTGTAAATCATAAATACAGTGGAGAAATGGACATTTACCCTACTTTAGCAAATATGTTTGATTTACCACAAAAATATATGTTAGGAAACGATCTATTTAGTAATAATAGTATGGTAACCTTTAGAAATGGCTCCTTTACAGATGGAAACTCCTTCTATGTTTCCTATACAAATACCTATTATGATGTTAAGACAGGCAGCGTTATTCCTGAAACTCCAGAGCTTAAACAGAAAAAGGATAATGCAACTTCTCAGCTGCAATACTCTGATGATATCTTAAATCATAATTTAATCAAAACTTTAGAAAAAAACAAATAAAAGAAAGCAGTGGCTGAATAGTAGTCACTGCTTTTTATTCTATTGAAATTCTAAATTCCAGGTACAATTAAGTTTTATACTTTCTTTTGGTTCAATAAACTTCCATTCACTTAATACTTCAAGCTCAACGTATTTTCTGTAAGTTTCATTATATACCTCTACATTGTTGCCGTGAGGATATAATACTTCACCTTCGTAATCAAAATCTATAGTATATATCATAGGTCTTTCATAACGATTGCATATGTATTTTATGGAGGTATTGTCTGTAACAGTTCCTACCTTGTATCTTCCCAGCTCATTACAGGTCAGCTCCAGTATATTGCCTTCTTCTGTTCTATTAAGCCTGTACATTTCCTGCGGAGGTATTCCAAACTCTTGAAAGAAATTAACCCCTCCAAAATAAACATTAGAATTAAGCTTTATTTCAACTCTTCCAGGGGAAAGCGCTTGCGTAACGCCCCAAAGAGACCACTTTGCAGCTTCGTCACCATAGTTTATCATTTCTTCTTCTATATCCACTGCTGAAGATGCTTCCTTCATTATAATTGTTCTTTTAAACTGCAGCTTTAGAACCTTTGAAACGGGACTTACTAAAGTAACCTGTATTCTGTCCTTTTCTTCAATAATGCTGTATTCAAAGGTATTTAGATCAATATCAAATATTGGAGGCCACTTCCATCTGCTTTGAGGTGCAGGCCATACCTTGTAACCGCCCACATTCAGCCAATTTCTCCATACCATGTCAGCGTTAATGTCTCCCTTAACACCTATACATTCAGGGTTTCTATAAAATATGTTTAAGCCTTCTCTTGAATATTCTACAATTCTACCGCCTTGAGCTGGTACTATTATCATTTTAATTATGCTATTTTGCAAAATCAGTTGTTCCATATTATTAATTTTTTCTTTTATTATATTTAGCATAGCTTCCCCCTCCATTGATCCTCAAAATTAACTTATAGTAAAATTGGTTACCATTACATTATAACACCATTTTGCTGCAATGTAATTCAAATTACAAGTAATTCCCACTGCATTTTACAATAAATCGTGCTAAAATTAGATGTATTTTAAAAAGAAGGTGTTTAAGTTGAATTATGTAGTATTTTACAAACATTTATTTTTAGCAGCAGTACCAAATGTATTAATTAACCTGCCAGTAAAAAACATTCTTTTTTTATGTGCAGCATGTTTTTGTGCAGCAGTAGTGGACGCCATAGCTGGCGGCGGGGGTATTATTAGTCTTCCTGCATATTTTCTAGCAGGTATACCGCCTTATGCAGCTCTTGGAACAAACAAGTTTAGTTCCTCTATAGGAACCACCATGAGTACTTATCAGTTTATTAAATCCGGTAAGGTAAATTTTGATATAGTAAAATTTCTTATACCCTTTACCTTAATTGGATCTGCCTTAGGAGTTACCACAATATTAAAGGTTAATGAAAAATATCTCCAGACAGCTGTACTTATTATGATACTATTCGTGGGCGTGTACAGCCTATTTTCTAAAACCAAAGGCATAAAAGACAATTTTACTGGTGCCACTAAGCTGAATTTATTTCTTGGAATAATACTTGCTTTTGCTTTAGGTTTTTATGATGGTTTTTTCGGACCTGGTACAGGCTCCTTTCTTATTTTCGGTCTCATTAACATATACGGATTTGATTATATTAAGGCCGGAGGGAATGCAAAAATTTTAAACCTAGCAAGCAATATTTCTGCTTTAGCTCTTTTTGCAATTCACGGCCAAATTAATTATTTGGTTGGAATCCCTTGTGCTTTCACTATGATTTTTGGTGCAAGACTTGGTGCTAAACTGGCCCTTAAAAACGGCGTTAAAATTATTAAGCCTATTTTTATCACTATGTCACTGGCGGTGGCAGTAAAAATGCTTATTGCAATTTTTTAATTTTAAAAGACCATGGAATACTTTATTGGTATCCATGGTCTTTTGTAATTATCCTATGTTCTTCATTAAATTAGCCATTTCAATTGCTGTAACTGCAGCATCAAAGCCTTTGTTACCTGATTTTGTTCCAGCTCTTTCAATTGCTTGTTCTATGTTATCTGTAGTTAAAACTCCAAATATGATTGGGCAGTTTGTTTCTAGAGAAGCATGTGCTACTCCTTTTGCCACTTCTCCAGATACATAATCAAAATGTGGTGTTGCTCCTCTTATTACAGCACCTAAACATATAACTGCATCATATTTTCCTTGAAGAGCTAATTTCTTAGCGACTAAAGGTATTTCATATGCTCCTGGCACATAAGCTACTTCTATATTTTCTTCATCACAGCCGTGTCTTCTTAATCCATCTAATGCACCTGATACTAATTTTGAAACTATAAATTCATTAAATCTTCCTGCTACTATAGCAAATTTTAAATCCTTACCTATTAAATTTCCTTCAAATACTTTCATCTTCTCACCTAGGCTAAAAGCCTTTATCCTTTCTTATTATAATTCTATTAAGTGTCCCATTTTTTCTTTTTTGGTTCTTAAATATGCTTCATTTTCTTTTACATGACCCATAAATACTGGTACTCTTTCAACTATTTCAATACCATAATTGTGGATACTTTCGATTTTAGTAGGATTATTTGTCATAAGTCTTATTTTATCTACTCCTAGGTCTTTTAACATTTGAGCTGCTGCACTATATTCTCTCATGTCTGCTGGAAAACCAAGAGCTGCATTTGCTTCTACTGTATCCATGCCTTTTTCTTGAAGCTCATAAGCCTTAAGTTTATTAATTAATCCTATGCCTCTGCCTTCCTGACGCATGTAAAGTAAAATTCCTCTGCCCTCTTCTTCTATTCTTTTAAGAGCCGCTTCCAGTTGTTCTCCACAGTCGCATCTTAAGGAATGAAGTACATCTCCTGTGAGACATTCTGAGTGCACCCTTACAAGTACTGGCTCATCAGTGCTGATGTCGCCTTTTACTATAGCCACATGGTGTTCCCCTGTGATTTCATTTTCAAAGCCTACAGCTTTAAAATTACCGTATTTTGTTGGTAAATTTACCTCAGCTGCTCTTTTTACAACCTTTTCCTTTCTATATTCAACTAAATCCTGTACTGTTATCATTTTTAAACCATGCTCTTTAACAAATTCCATAAGCTGAGGCACTCTCGCCATAGTACCGTCATCATTTGTTATTTCACATATTACTCCTGCTGGGAATAAGCCAGCTAGTTTTGCTAGATCTACAGCTGCTTCTGTATGACCTGTTCTAACTAAAACTCCGCCCTCCTTTGCTTCTAACGGGAACATGTGACCAGGTCTTAAAAAATCCTCTGGTTTTGCAGCTTTATCTATAAGTCTGCTGACTGTAAAAGCTCTCTCAAAAGGAGATATACCTGTTGTAGTTCCAACAGCGTCAACAGATACAGTAAAAGCTGTTCCGAAGTAATCTGAGTTCTTTTGTACCATTTGACCTATTTGAAGCTCAGCTAATCTACTCTTTTCCATAGGAACGCATATTAATCCACGAGCGTATTTTGCCATAAAATTAATTGCTTCAGGTGTAGCTTTTTCTGCTGCTATTATTAAGTCACCTTCATTTTCTCTATCTTCATCATCCACCACTACAATCATCTTACCTTGACGTATATCTTCAATTGCTTCTTCTACTTTATTAAATTTAACTTCCATTCTTATTTCCCCCCTGCCTTTTTAAAAGAAACCATTTTCCTTTAGAAAATTTTCTGTTAAGCTGTTTGATTTCTTTTCTTCTTTTCTAAATAATTTTTCAACGTATTTTCCTATTACGTCACATTCCAAATTAACGGTATCTCCTGCCTTTTTACTGCTTAGAATAGTTTTATCTTTTGTATGAGGTATTATGGATACCTTAAAATAATCTTCTCCAACTTCTGCACAAGTAAGGCTTATACCGTCTACTGCAATGGAACCCTTATGAATAATGTATCTTGATAATTCTTTTGGAAGCTTTATAGTAAACCAGATTGCTATCTCTTCCTCTTGAATTTTTTCTATTGTTCCTGTGCCATCTATATGACCGCTGACTATATGCCCTCCAAATCTGTCTCCTAAGGCCATAGCTCTCTCTAAATTCACTTTACTTCCAACACCTAGTTCTTTTAAGCTGCTCATTCTAATGGTTTCTGGCATTACGTCCACTGTGAATTCACTGCTGGAGAAGGAGGTAACTGTTAAACAAACTCCATTAACAGCTATACTGTCTCCCAGCTTTACGCTTTTTAATATATTGGAGGCTGAAATAGTAAGTCTCATGGAATTTGAGGCTTTGTGCATGCCTTTTATCTGTCCTATTTCCTCTACTAAACCTGTGAACAATTTATTCCTCCTCCATTTCTATATATCCTTGAACTAATATGTCCTCACCAATTTGTGTTGAAGTCATATCTGTTATGTTAATCACATCACTAAGGGAATTTATGCCTTCGCCTTCAACTGAGGTTTTTGCTGTCTTCCCGCCTAAAAGCTTCGGTGCTATAAAACACATTACTTTATCTACAATTCCTTGTTTAAGAGCTGAGAAATTTAATGTGCTTCCTCCTTCAAGTAATATACTATCTATGCCTAAGCTTCCTGCTTCCTTCATCAGATACTTCAAATCTACTTTACCTTCAAGATCAGGTGTTACGATAATTTCTACACCAAGTCCTTGAAGCTGTTCTATTTTATTTTTATCGGCACTTTCTGTGGTGCCTATTATAATTTTTCTATCCCTAACAGTATCCAATATTTTTGAATTCAATGGTATTCTTAAATTTGAATCTGCAATTATTGCTGCCGGACTTTTACCTTCTTCATCTTTTAATCTAGTAGTTAAAAGTGGATCATCTGCTAAAATTGTTCCTATGCCTACCATAATTCCCATAAGATTATTTCTAAGCTGGTGAACATATTCTCTAGACTTTTCTCCACTAATCCATCTAGACTCCCCTGTAACCGTTGCTATTTTACCGTCCAAAGTGGAGGCTGTTTTCATTACCACAAAGGGAAGCTTTTTAGTTATGTATTTTATAAATATTTCATTGAGTTTCTTAGCTTCTTTTTCAAGAACTCCTGTTACAACTTCTATGCCATTTTCCTTAAGTATTTGAATTCCTTTTCCAGCTACCATTGGGTTAGGATCAACCATAGCTATGACAACCCTTTTAACTCCTGCTGCTACCAATGCCTTTGCACAAGGCGGAGTTTTACCATAATGTGAACAGGGTTCTAAGGTTACATATATATCTGCTCCTTTAGCTTTTTCTCCTGCCATCACCAAAGCATTTATCTCTGCATGAGGACCTCCATAATATTCATGATAACCTTCTCCAACTATTTCTTCATTTTTTACTATTACTGCTCCTACCATTGGGTTAGGATTCACCTTCCCCTGAGCTCTTTTTGCCAGTGTCAAAGCACGCTGCATATATATCCTATCCAAACCCATCACCTCGCAATATTTTCAATTTAATTTTCCTAAAAAAAGCAAAAATAAAACCTCTAGAGAAATCCTCCAGAGGTGTATTAACAAAAAGAAATAGACTTATGCCAAAAAAGCATATTGCTATCTAACCTTCTTTCATCCAGACTTTACTGTCGGCCTCGGAATCTCACCGAATCTGCCAAAATGGCTCGCGGGCTTTACCGCCGGTGGGGAATCACACCCCGCCCTGAAGGACAATTATTTAATTTTCATTTTAAGTATAATATTATAAAATATTGATGTCAAGACCAAATTATTATTTTGTAAATATCTTTTTAAGTCTCATAACCACAATAACACCTACTATTGCAGGTATTATCTGCCCTACTACAAGGCTTGGCGCCAATACCATATAAGGTATATGAAGTAAGTATGAAAGCCAAATAGGAACTATTAAACCCGGCACAAAAATTATTGGTAAAGCTATAAGCCATACATTCCAGTTTCTTTTACTGATAAAATACACTAAATAAGAAGCAAGCATTCCAACTAAGGCTCCACCTATAAAGTCAAATGGTCCAAGTCCTCCCATTGCTAAATTACTTATAAGATTTGCAATACCCATTGGTATAATTAAAAATGGAAACAATGCAGTTAATGCATACATAAAGGTAGCAATTCTAATTTGATATTGTAAAAATGCAAATTTTTGGGTGACAAACATAATTACTACGTATAGAGCTATAATCATTCCTGAAACAGCCAGTTTATATGATTTTGGCGAGTTCTGAATTTTGCTTTGAAAATTGTTCAACATCTATCCCTCTTTCTATTATTGATTAGCGTATTGTAATGGATCTTCTAAACCTGCATCTTTAAAGGCTTTTATTCTTAATAAGCAGCTGTCACAAGTACCACATGGCTTTTCATCACCGTTGTAGCAAGTCCAGGTATCTGCATAATCCACTCCTAGTTTGTTACCTAGTTTAATTTCCACTGTCTTTGTCATATACATAAATGGAGCATGAATTTTTATCTTTCTTCCCTGTTCTACAGCACAAACAGTACCTATATTTATGGTGTTTTCCATAGACTTTATAAATTCTTCTCTGCAATCCACATAACCGGAATAATCCACTTGGCTTACTCCTATAAATATATGCTGTGCACCTACTACTTCAGCGTAGGAAGCTGCAAAGGATAAGAAAATCATATTTCTTGCTGGCACATAAGTTACTGGGATTTCTTTTCTATCCTCTTCGCCAACAGGTACATCTATGTTTTTATCTGTTAATGCTGAACCGCCCCAAGCATCCATATTTGTCTTAACTATTATATGTTCTTTAACTCCTGCTTTCTTTGCAATATTACCTGCGCATTGAAGCTCTTTTTTATGTCTTTGTCCATAGTCGAAGGATATAGCGTAAACCTCATATCCTTCTGATTTAGCAAGGTATAGAGCTGTAGTAGAATCAAGTCCTCCTGATAATAAAACCACTGCCTTTTCCATTATTTTAATCCCATCCTTTCACCATAATAGCAGCACCCAATAGCTCCGTTAAACTGCGGATTCTCTAGGGTAACTACTCTTTCATAATCATTTTTTAGATATTCTTTTAAAGCGAAATTATTTGCCACGCCGCCAGATAATATAATTTGTTCTCCTCTAAATTTAGTTAAAAGAGGCTTCAGTCTTTTATATAATGAATAATTAACTCCTGCACATAGACTATCTAAAGTTACTCCTTCAGCTATTTTTCCTATAAGCTCTGATTCAGAAAAGACCGCACAGGTGGAATTTAGTTCAACTGGATTTTCATATTTCATAAACATATCATCTAAAGGCACTTCCAATACATTTGCCATGTTCTCAAGATATCTGCCGCAGGAAGCAGCACATTTTTCATTAAGCTCTATGTCTGTAATAACACCTTTTTCTACTCTTACTACTTTTACATCCTGGCCTCCAATATCTAATAATATAAAGTCCTTCAGCTTCTGTTGATAAAACACTCCGTATACATGGGCCTTAAGTTCATTTATGGCCTTAAACATACTTAAATCTGTATTATTTCTTCCATAGCCCGTGGATACAAATTTATCAATACCAACTACTTGAAGTTTATCGAGATTCACCTGTATTTTTCCGTCATAGGAGCAGTAATCTCTATAAAAGGACATGGTACTTAGTTTAAAGGTTTTAAGTATTTCACTATTGTCCATTAAAGCAATTTTAACTTCCCTACTGCCTAAATCTATACCAATACTCCTCACTGTCCCATCTCCTTTAAATCGTTAATCATATCCAAGAATGCTTCTAATCTTAATTTGGTTCTTCCGTCTAGAGTATTGATTTTATCGCCTTCAATATTTAAAACCGGTACATCTAAAGCTTTCTTTATAACTATATCCTCCACCGCTCTGTAGCAAAAGGCTTGAGTATAATGAATTACTGCATCAATTTTTCTCTCTTTAATCTGCTTCTTGATTTCTACAAGTCTAAAATCTATATCATAGGGATAAGTGTAATCATAGTACTGTTCATATATATTTGAATGCTCAATGCCTCTTGGAAAGGCAAATTCCCTTTGAACTTCATTGTATACAAAATGAGCATCAAAATTTTCTACATAGCTGTAAATATCCGTAGTCATAGGAGGCACTCCAATGTATCCTAGTCTTATTTTCTTGTTATTTGGTTTTCTTTTAGCTATTTCATCCCTTTTTTCTATAACCATCTTTTCAAATTCGTCTAGATTACTATTAAAATCACTGCTGCTCACTTGAAACAAATGGTTTTCAAAACCAGTGGCTTTTCCTTCTTCATAGGTTAATCTATCTATATCTTTAAGCACTTTTCTTACTTCATTGCATCTTTTTCTAACCTTCTCCACCTGCTCTAGAGTTACATTAAACTGCTTCATAAAATTGTCTAAAGATATTTTTACGTTTTCAAGAGTATGATTTGCTGGATACATAAAGGGATTAACTTTAATATTATTCATCTTCAGCACGTCTACTAAAGCCTTAGTATTGCTGCAGTCCCCCTCCATTACACCCACAATTTCCTCTATACCTTTATCCATTATGACGCCATACATTCCCTTTTTCCAAGCGCAGTGACTCTTAGGGAAACCGTCTCTCTCTGCCTTATCTATAAAAGCACCATAATCCTCTGCCGTTACAAATATATTATTTATATCAACTACATTGTATCCTGCTGCAATCAGAATCTCTACAGGTACCGTGGTTGTAATTCCTATTGTTTTCATGCTATACATCCTTTTCTTGAATTATTTCCTAGAAAATAAAAAAGAGCGATTCCTCGCTCCGCTCATATAAACAAAAACATGATAAAAAAGGGCAGTATAGCCCTGAATATACTTAATAGACTGCATAGCAGCCTGACCTAGTTTTGTTTAGAGACAGGAGGGTTTCGAACTGTCTTATTTAATTTTCTATTGAATTTTAACATAAATTTATATGCATGTAAACAATAATTGTACTATCTTCCTGTGATTAAAAACTTAGCTATACCCGGTATTTCCCTATATAGTCCTGATATCTCAAGGAAGATATATTTTGTTACAAAAACTCCTGCAAAACCAACTTCCTTTATACCAACCTTTTTTGCCATTAAGGATGCCCTTTTTAGATGAAAGTAGTTTGAAACAATTATAGCTGATTTAAAATTATGTTTATCCATTACCATCTTTGAATTTTCAATATTGCTCATGGTGTTTTCAGATTTATCTTCTAACATAATTTTGTCCTCTGGTATACCTTTAGAGATCAAAAATCTCTTCATGGCTTCTGCTTCAGTTATGTCCTCACCAGAGCCCTTCCCGCCAGAAACAATAATATAAGGCGCATATCCTTTATTATAAAGTTCAATGCCTTTGCCCAGCCTTCTCTGTAGAAAAACACTAGGAGTTTCACCATATACGCTGCAGCCCAGGACAATTATACAGTCTGACTTATGAGCCTTAGCAGTTACTCCAAAGCCTAATATATATGCAGCCATAGATGTTAGAGTAATAGCACAAATAATTAATATTACTAAAATATTTATCATCTTTTTTTTCAATTAAACACCTCTTTAACCTTAGTTCACTACTAAACTTTACATAATTACATTATATGTGAATTTATCCTAGCTGTATACAGGTGGTTTATGATAGGTGTCCTATTACTTTGGTGCAGCAATTATATTACAAATTAATCTAATTAACTTTTTTGTCTGCTAAAGGGTATTCACGAACTATATTAATCACTACTCTTCTATTTTTAGTTCTTCCTTCTTCAGTTGAATTATCATATTTAGCATTATATTGACCATAGGCTTGTACTGAAAATTTTTCCGGGCTAAGCTGACCGGTTTGTACCATAAAATTCATTACATTTGCCGCTCTCATATAGCTTAAATCCCAATTGGAATGAAATTTCCCATTGCTTATTGGTACATTGTCAGTGTATCCAGCAACTCTTATTTGATTAGACAAGTTTTTTAAGATGCCAGATATCTGAACCAATACCGGGGCGGAATTCTTTAATATTTCAGCATCGCCAGAATTAAAAAGTACAGTATCCTGTATGGATACCTCTAAACCTTCTCCGTTAAGATCAACTTTAATCTTATCCTGATATCCACTGCCTTTAATCTCCTGCTCTAAGCTATTCTTCAATTCATTCATTTTGTCCTGTTCAGTTATAACCTTCTTCTTATAGTCTGCATTGGAATCATTATTAGAAACGGTTTTGCTGCCGTTATCCGGCATCATTCCAGTACCTCCTGAAAATACAATATTAAATTGCTCACTTAGTTGTTTCCATTTTTCCTTATCGATTTGACTCATAGCAAACATAACAATAAAAAGGGCTAATAAGAGAGTGAGCATATCTGAATAAGGCAGCAGCCATTTTTCATCTACATGCTCTTCTTGATGTTGTTTTTTCTTCCTCATCATTCCTCTCCTTTACCTATTTCTCTGCTAAATCTATATCTTTTTCTGTCTTTAGGCTTTAGCATACCCAACAATTTTTTCTCGATAGCATTTGGATTTTTACCCTCTTGAACTAAAAGTATTCCTTCAAGTATGAGTTCCATATTTTCAACTTCTTCTTGGGATTTTCTTTTTAGTCTTGTTGCAAAAGGATGGCATATAATATACCCGAAAAATATACCATAAAGCGTTGCAACAAAGGCTGCTGCTATCATATGTGCTAGTTTTACAGTGTCATTTAAATTTCCCAAAGCGCCAATCAATCCTACTACAGCACCTAATACCCCCAGAGTTGGAGCACTGCTGCCTGCTGTAGAAAAAATCATAGCACCGCTGCGATGTCTTTCTTCCATACTTTCAATTTCATCATTTAAAGCTTCTCTTATATATTCCGGTTCTATGCCGTCCACTAGCATCTCCAATCCAGTTTGCATGAACTGGTTGTCCATATTTGGTATTTCCTTGTCAAGGGATAGTAGTCCACTTTTTCTAGTTGTTCTAGCTAATTCTATTATTCGCCTTATAATAGCACAAGGATCCTCTCTTCTCTTCTCACTGAAGAGAACTAGAAGAAGTCTTGGTATGTTAAGAAACTCACTTTTGGGAAAAGAATTTATTACTGAAGCAAGAGTACCTACAAGAATTATTATGGCTGCTGCTGGATTTAAAAGTACAGATACATCTGCTCCTTTTACAATCATACCCACAATTACTGAAACAAAACCTAAAATAATACCTAAAATTAGAAATATGTCCATTGTTCACCTCTCCATATGTGTGATATATAACTATATTATCGATAGCTATAATTTAATACTACAATTAGTGTATCATATTACTCGTTTTTCGTGAACTATATTTGGATGTTTTTTTATGCTTTTTATAAATTCATTTAAATTACCATTTAAGTTTTTTCCAAAAGTACAAACATTGTAGTGTACAGCATAGGTGTGTTAAAAAGATATAAAAGATAAATACTTTTATTTTTAGTATTTATTCACTACTCAGCATAAGTTTAATACATTATATATATGAGCTTATTTTATATGGAGGTTACCCATTGGGTTATTATGTTAAAGTAGAACCAAAGGTTAAGGTTTATATTGAGGATATTAATCCCGAAGGCACTAAGACAATATTGTTTTTACATGGATGGCCAGGCAGCCATAAATTATTTGAGTATCAATTTGATCAGCTTCCAAAGATGGGTTATCGATGTATAGGTATGGATACCAGAGGTTTCGGCAATTCTGATAAGCCTTACAGCGACTACGACTATGATAGATTAGCTGACGATGTTAAATGTGTAGTTGATGTATTGAATTTACAGGATTTTACCCTTGCAGGCCATTCAACAGGTGGAGCCATGGCCATTAGATATATGGCTCGTCATAAAGAATTTGGTGTGGCTAAGTTGGCACTTTTTGCTGCGGCAGCTCCTAGTCTTATTAAACGTCCTTATTTTCCATATGGCTTAGAGAAAGAAGCTGTAATAAAAATCATTGAAGGAACATATAGTGATCGTCCTAAGATGTTAAAGGATTTTGGTGACACATTCTTTTTTCAAAATATAACTGAAGCCTTCTCGGATTGGTTTTTTCAATTAGGACTACAGGCAGCTGGTTGGTCCACCGCAGCTATAGCTAAAACTTGGCTCGGTGAAGAGAAATTATTTTCTGATATGGAGAAAATAACCGTTCCAACCCTTATTCTTCATGGCATTCATGACAAGATTGTGCCATTCCCTCTAGGAGAAGTACAGAAACGATTGATTAGAAATTCCACACTTATACCCTTTAAATACAGCGGCCACGGTTTATTCTACGATCAATGCATTAAGTTTAATGAAGAATTAATAAAATTTGTAGAGGAGTGACTTTAGCACTCCTCTTTTCTTAAAATAAACTCAGTTGCTCTATTTTATTTTCTTTTTTATACCCCTCAATAATATCTTTCATCTTGTATAATATATTTGCTTTACTGCACTCTTCTTTAAAAAGCTGCCATAATTCTTCCGCATTCTTTGACCGGCACTCATAAGAATGTCCATATTCTTCAATGTATTGCGGAACTGCCTGAGGGAAATGCTTACCTAAATTATTTAAAAAATACTCTCTTTGATTCTGTCTCAATGTCACTCCAAAGGCAGTATATATAAACCGTGCTCCATTCTCTTTTGCCATGCTTATAATTTTTAATATATTTTCTTCATTATCCTCAATAAAAGGCAGCACTGGCATCATTAATATACCGGCAAAGATGCCCTTAGAAGACAGCTTATTTATAGCTTCAAATCTTTGTGAGGATACTGCCACATTTGGCTCCAGCTTTCTGCAAAGCTCATCTTCTGCAGCTGTTACAGTAATCTTAGCTATTACAGGGGCGTGGCTGTTTATTTCCTGCAGTATATCCACATCTCTGCTTATAAGATTACTTTTAGTAGCTATTGCCACACCGAAATTATATTTATTCATAAGTTTTAACGCTTCTCTAGTAAATTTATATTTTGCTTCAAAAGGATTATACGGGTCAGACATAGCACCTGTTCCAATTACACCTCTTTTTCTTTTATTTCTAAGCTCATTATTTAGTAATCCAATAGCATCTTCCTTAGCCCTAACCTGATCAAAATTCTGTATATTATAGATTTCGCTTCTGCTGTCACAATATATACACCCGTGACAGCAGCCTCTGTATATGTTCATTGTATAGTTGGTTCCAAACCAGCTGTCATTGGTTCCATAAGCCGATAGTATTTTCTTTACAGGGATAAATTCCATATTCAAATCACTTCCTCTCTATATGTAAGTATCCTGCTACTTATAATTTTATATTAACACATTACGAGGTTTTAGATTTATTATACAAAAATATCTTGACAACTAGAGACACCAAGGTATTATAATTAATTTGGATAGCTTAAACTAATTTTTAACATTTTTCCACAACATCTGAATTATATATTCAAATCAAACTTAATCACTTCAATATGTAATAATTTAAATTTAAGAGAAATAATCAAATTCCTTAAGCAAATTACCCTAAGCTATTTATCAAACTGATCCATGAAGCATCGTGCATCAGTGCACTAAACATTTATTTTTTTACATAAATCTTATTTAAAACAGTTATTCTTATAGATATGGAAGGAATGTGATGTAATAATGAGTGATATTAAAAATGAAATAAAGATATTGCCAATGGAACTCCCACCAATCGACCTATATCCATATTCGGCAAATAAATTATCTGTACTACTATCTCATAAAGAAACCCATCCGTGGTTTTTTAGTAACTTTATACAAACCTGGATTAGCAAAGATAGACCTTCAAGTTTTCGGAGTTATTGGAGTGATTTTCTCTTTTTTAGTGGCTATAAATTTTGTCCTTTCTATAAAACTTCAACCATTAGCAGAAAGCTAGTGCAGCATAAATGGAACTCAATAATTGATTTCATTATCGATGCCATTGATTTAAATTATTATGCATATCTAAATATTAATGCTGGTTTCATACCTGAATACGAATCTAAAGAAGAAAAACACTGGCGTCATGATATTTTTGTTTTTGGATATGATAAAAAAAATGAAACTTTAAAAATTGCTGACTTTTTTAAAGGTTATAAATATTACTACTCCGAAGTAAGTTTTAAAGCATTTCAACAGGCATACGATAATTTTAATCTCACTAATGAAACTGACTTTTTTAATGGTATTTCCCTTGAATCCTTCGAAAATACAGACTATGAATTTGACATTAATTTTATTTCTAATTCCATTAAAGACTATTTAGATGGATGCAATACAACTATTACCACAGATTTGTCCGAATTAGAAAACAAAGATGATGCAGCATATGGAATTGAGGTTTATGATGTATTAGGTAAACATTTACAAGATATATCCATGGGAAAATCTAATTTTCTAGATATTCGACCTTTTCATATGATATATAATCACAAAACTGTAATGATACAGAGGTTAAAGTATTTAGAAAAGTTAAATTATATCAAAAACGCCGATAAGTTTATTAAAGATTATATAGACCTTGAATCTCAAAGTTTAAATTTAAGACATGATATTCTAAAAGTTATAATCACCAGAAGTGATAAGGTACTAGATAGGGCGAGAACCAAACTTGAACCAATTAGTATAAGAGAAAAACAAGTTTTAAGCGACATTCTATACTCAATTAAATAGATTTCAAATATTTATATGTAAGTGGTTAATAACTAGCCATCTATAATAGGGGGAGCGTAAAAAGATCAATGTAGCTACAAATCTTTTTACGCTCCCATTAAATTTTATTTATTATTTCAACTCAATCCAATTTGCCTTTATGCATAACTGGTTTCTATATTATAATCTTTGTTTAAAACTTCCCCCAATTTTCCTCCAGGGTGATTACAATAAAAATCTTTTTCTCCATATTTTTTTAAATTTGAAAGAGTAATCGCCAGAGCATCACCCAATACTAACATAGCAGTTGCACTATTTGTGGGCGCTAGGTTAAGATGACAGGCTTCTGTGCTGACGTTTGTCTCTAGACATAAATCTGCACACTTTGCCAAAGTACAATCTTTGTTTTGAGCTATCAATATTATAGTACTGTCTCTCTTCTTAATTGAATCCATTATATTAATTATTTCCTTTGTCTCGCCACTATTACTAAGAATAACTACTATATCGTTTTTCTCAATAGCTCCTAGATCTCCATGGGCTAATTCTGATGAATGAATAAAAAATGAAGGGGTTCCAAGACTGGACATAGTGGATGCGATCTTACTGGAAATGTGCGCAGACTTGCCCACACCTGTAAAAATAACTTTTCCTGTGCATTTATAAATACAATCAACTGCTTTTAAAAAATCATCACCAATAGTCTCTTTTAGAGAAATTAATTCCTTAATTTCTTTGTTGAAGACATCTTTTGCCTCTTTAACAATATCCATATGATACCTCCCTTATTCTACACTTCTAGCATTTTTTCAATATTGCCAGTGCTTCTGAAACTATAGTGTCCTTATCAATATTATATTCTTTTAACAAATCATCATAATCTCCAGTTTCAGTAAAACAGTCTTTAATGCCAATTGTTTTAACTATTGTAGGATTCTTTTCAGCTACAATTCTACAGATCTCGCTTCCTGCTCCTCCTATAACATTGTGAGACTCTACAGTTATAATCCCCTTAGTTTTATTCGCACTATCGTATATTATTTCTCTATCAATAGGTTTAATTGTTGATAGATTTACTACCCTTATAGAGTAACCTAAATCTGCTAGTGTTTTACTTGCTTCAATGCAATTAATTACTTGATCTCCAACCCCAATTAAAGTTAAATCAGAACCATCTTTAATCAAATGGGACTTTCCTATAACGGTCTTGCCGCAATTTACTCTCATGCTCTTTATTCTATCTAGTCTTATATAAACTGGCCCCTTATAATTTACCGCTTCTTCTATAGCTTCTCCAATTTCACAGCAGTCATATGGTGCTAACACAACCATATTAGGAATAGCACTCATAACAGCAATATCCTCAATAGAATGATGTGTCGCACCTAATAATGCATTGGTAATTCCAGCCCTAGCTCCGATTATTTTTACGTTCATTTTAGGCAATGCTATACTATTACGAATTTGCTCACTAGCTCTTAAGGCCGCAAAAACTGCGAAAGTATGCACTACCGGTATAAATCCACTCTCTGCCAAACCTGCTGCTACTCCAAAAGCATTTTGTTCAGCAATTCCAACATTTATGTATCTATCGGGGATTGCATTTTTAAACGAAGAAGTTGAGCATGCTTGACCCAAATCGCAGTCTACAACAACCACATTTGGATTATTTTGACCTAATTCACATAACTTTTTGCCATATTCCTCAAATACATCTTTATACATCATATTACTCCTTTAGTTCTATTAATGCTTGTTGTTTTAATTCTTTATCTAATCTCATACTATGCCATTCAACCTTATTCTCCATAAATGAGACACCTTTACCCTTAACAGTATTTGCAATAATTATCTTCGGCATGTTTTCTACTGTTTTACACTTTTCATAGGCGCTGTCAATATCTACGAAATCGTGTCCATCCACTTCTAATACATACCATCCAAACGATTTCCACTTTTCAACTACATTTACCATTGGCATTATTTCTTCAACACTTCCATCTACCTGCAGCTTATTATAATCTAGAAAACAAATCATATTATCAAGTTTATACTTGCTAGCTGCCATTGCTGCTTCCCATACCTGTCCCTCATCACATTCTCCATCACCAAGAATCACATGGATTTTGTGGTCATTCTTTTTTAGTTTATTGGCTATAGCCATACCAACGCCTATTGAAAGACCTTGTCCCAAAGATCCTGATGAAAAATCAATGTAAGTTAATTTATTCATATCTGGGTGTGCCTGTAATCTGCTTTTAATGCCTTTATATGTATTTAATTCAGCTTCATCAATGCAGCCTAGCATAGAAAATATAACGTACATAGGCACACAGGCATGACCTTTAGACAACAAAATCTTATCTCTATTTTTATGACCAATACTATCAGAATCTAATACACGAAAATATAAATAAGTTAATATCTCAGTTGCAGAAAAACTTCCACCAAAGTGATATGTATAACCCTCCTTTGAATATTCTATTGTTTTTTGCCTAATTATTCTAGCTTTTTGCTCTAATTCATTTTTTATAAAACTATCCATATATAACTTTCCTTTTCCTTTATTATTTTGATTATTAATTACAATCCTTTGATAAATTTTTTTCACCATACGCAAAGGACAAATTCCTTTATGACTGAAAGCCTTTTAAAATTATTTTTGTTTATCCCTCGCCTTCACCCCCTTTGACTCTGTATAATACTATTTATAAATTGTACAGTAACTCGAATGAATAGAAGTGTAATTTAGACTAGTTTTATCTATATTAGGATTTATCACTATTTAGAGAACTTTCTTCTTAAATTGATTTGTTGCTTCATTTAATTTAGGTTGCAAATAGAAAAGTTTCAACATATTGACTTATAATTGTAATCTCTATTAAGATTGTTATTTCAACGGATGTAAATAATTACAATCCCGCAGAACTGGTAGTGTGCTGTTTAATTTGGGATATCATTAGAAAAAGCTCAACGAAATAAATGATAGATGTGTATTCGAAAAGAAAATTACTTATTATGAATTTAGACTTTAGATTCTAAATACTCTGGATGTATATCTAACCGATCATATACTACTCTCTGCAAGTATAGATTATAGAACGGCATTAAGTGATTTGCTTGAAAATAAGTATCACCTACATTGGTAGCTGACATAAGGTGTAAATGAGACCGTATTGTTATACACCTTCCCCTTCTATTCTATAAGTTAAATTATGTACAATATCATAATTGATATAAAGAATTTTAAGCTAACTTTAAGTTCTCTTTTATGATTTGATATAATAATTCTGGACTTTTGGCTTTAAATTCTGCAATATCACATTCATCATGCAAATTGTTCTCATTTTCCCAATTTACTAATACAGATCTTATCTCTGCTCTATTAGCGCTCATAATATCATTGGAGCTATCTCCTACCATTATAGCTTTCTCTCTGTTTATACTTAATTTATTAAGTATTTTAATTATTCCTTCTGGAGACGGCTTGGCATCAACTACATCATCTGAGGTTATTATTATATCAAATAAATCATCAATTTTAAGTTTACCTAACAAATCGTATGTACCATCCTTATCCTTACCAGTAAACAAAGCACATTTTACTTCATTGGTATTTAATTTTTTGATAATAGAAATAACCTCATCATATAATTTGACACATGACCAATTGTTTTTTAAATAATCCAAATAAGGTGAAATCATTTCCTTTGGCAGATTCATTTTACTCATAATCTTATCTATGGCTTCACCACTATGTTTTAGAAATTCTCGAAACTCTGGTGGAGTTCCACCTACGATTTCTCTGTAGCTATTATTAAACGCTTCTTCTTGAAGAGCAAGTGAATTAACTACTACTCCATCAAAATCAAATATAACTAATTTATTCATCATTCTTCTCCTTTCCACTTTTGTATACTAATTTTTACAAACTAAAATAATATTAATTTAGCCATGAATAATATAAAGGCAAACGCTTGTCCTATTACATAGATTATTATACGCTTTTAAAACGTTTTTTTTTGTCGTAAATTAACATTGATACCGTTTTCTTTCCGACATACAATTGCATATTTGTCATTATATTCCATATATACTTTGTAATGTACTAAGTATTTAAACTTTTCCATAATTTTTTATAAAAAATAAAATAGGCACTTGATTAAACCAAGTGCCTTGTCTTATTAATATATAGTACCTATATCTTTTCTGTAGTAAATTCCGCTGAATTTTACCTTTTCCATGTCTTTATAGGATTTTTCAATTGCTTCTTCAAGAGTTGTTCCTTTGTTAACTGCAGCTAATACTCTTCCACCAGCTGTTTTAAGAACTCCATCTTCAAGAACAGCTCCTGCGATAAATACCTTACCGTCTACAGAATCTACTCCTGCAATATTAAGACCAGTTTGATATTTTCCTGGATATCCTTCAGAAGCAGCAACTATGCAGCAAGAATGCCCATCAAACCATTTAACTTCATAGTTTGATAATTTTTTATCTACAGCAGCTAATATTAAATCGCTTAAATCGCTTTCCATTAATGTAAGTACTGCTTGTGTTTCAGGGTCTCCCATTCTTACATTGTATTCTAAAGCATATACTCCCTTTTTAGTTATCATAAGTCCAAAGAATATTATTCCTATATAATCCATGTTTTCTTCTTGTATACCCTTTAAAGTAGGTTCAAGAATACCTTTTTCGAATTTTTCTAATACTTCTTCTGTACAGTATGGATTTGGGCATATTGCTCCCATACCGCCAGTGTTAGGTCCTTGATTTTTATCAAATATTTGCTTGTGATCCTTTGAGGATATGAATGGTATAATAACATTTCCATCAGTTATGGATAATATAGAAGCTTCTACACCATCTAAAAATTCTTCTATTACTACCTTTTTACCTGATCCTTTAAATATATCACTTACCATGAAGTCTTCTATAGTTTGAGCTGCATTGCTGTAGTCTTCACTTATTACAACACCTTTTCCAGCTGCTAGTCCGTCAGCCTTTATAACTATTGGATAGCTGCAAGTTTCTAGGTATTTTAATGCTTCATCTCTATCAGTGAATACAGCATATTCAGCTGTTTTTACACCATATTTTTTCATGAAATCCTTTGAGAAGGACTTACTTCCTTCTAATTGAGCAGCTACTGCTGAAGGTCCAAATATTTTTAAGCCTGCTGCTTTAAATTTATCAACAATACCATCAACTAATGGTGCTTCAGGTCCAACTACAGTTAATTCAATATTGTTTTCTTGTGCAAATTTAAGCTGCTCATCTATATCATCAATATTTATATTTTCACATTTTGCTTCTACTGCTGTTCCACCATTTCCTGGAGCACAGTATATTTTTTCTACAGCACTGCTTTGAGCTAATTTCCATGCTAATGCATGTTCACGGCCTCCGGAGCCAATGAGTAATATTTTCATAGTACACCCTCCAAAATTCTTATAATTAATGTTCAATACACCGTATGTATATAAAAAAACGGCAGGTAACAGTGACCTGCCGTAGATCATTTATTTTACAATTGTTACCTTGCGATCTTCTATCTTAATTTTTCCTTCTGCTAAAAGCTTTACTGCCTCAGGAAGTGCCTTATGCTCTTCCTTCAGCACTCTTGCTTGAAGATCTTTTGCCGTATCCTTTTCTAGCACCGGTACAACCTTTTGGAGAATAATAGCCCCCGTATCCGTTCCTTCGTCCACAAAGTGTACTGTACAGCCAGAAAATTTCACACCATATTCAATTGCCTTTTCATGTACCTTTAATCCGTACATCCCCGCACCACAAAAGGCTGGAATAAGGGAAGGATGAATATTAATAATTCTGTGCTTGAATTTTTTTAATAATTCTCCCTTTAAAATTGACAGGAATCCTGCCAAAACAATCAAGTCAACTTTACCTTCTAATAATTTTAAAATTTCTTCGGATATAGTATCCTTATACTCTTTTCTGTTAAAGGCATAGGTTTTTATATTTTTAGCCTGTGCTCTTTCCAGTGCGTATACCCCTTCTTTATCACTTATAACTGCTTCAATGCTGCAGTTTAAATCGCCGCAGTCAATAGCATCTATAATGGATTGAAGGTCACTGCCGCTGCCAGAAACTAATACAGCTATTTTATACATACTCCACTGCCTCCAGCTTTTACATAACCAATCTTATAGACAGTTTCACCCTCTGCCTTTAATAATTCCACAGTTTTTTCTACGTCTTCTTTTCTAACGCAGACAACCATACCAATACCCATATTGTAAGTATTGAACATTTCTTCTTCACTAACACCTAGTGACATTAAATACTTAAATATTTCTGGTACATGGAAACCATTCTTTTCTATAACAGCTGTGAATTCGCCTTTAAACATTCTAGGTATATTCTCATAAAAACCGCCCCCAGTTATATGAGCTAACCCTCTAACCTTAACTTCTTCAATTAATTTAAGCACTGGCTTAACATATATTTTTGTTGGAGTTAGTAGAACTTCTCCAATTTTTCTTCCGTGAAAATCCATGTCTAGGTCTGGAATAAGTTTTCTTACTAAAGAAAATCCGTTGCTGTGAACCCCTGAAGATGCAAGCCCCAACAATACATCTCCATCTTGAATTTCACTACCATCTATTATATTTTCTTTATCTACAACACCTACTGCAAAACCAGCTATATCATATTCTCCCTCTTTGTAGAAACCAGGCATTTCTGCTGTTTCTCCGCCGATTAAAGCACATCCCGCCTGGGAACATCCATCTGATACACCTTTAACTAAATCTGCAGCTACTTCAGCTTCAAGCTTACCGCATGCAATGTAGTCTAAGAAAAATAATGGTTTTGCACCATGGCATAATATATCATTTACGCACATAGCTGTGCAATCAATACCAACTGTATCGTAAATCTTAGTTTTGAATGCTAATTCTAATTTTGTTCCAACTCCATCTGTTCCAGATACTAGTACAGGATTCTTTAAACCCGCCCCAAGTTCAAACATTCCTGCAAAGCTTCCAAGGTCATTAATAACACCAGGTATAAATGTTTTAGCTGCATAATCTTTTATCAGCTTTACTGATTTATAACCTTCTTCAATGTTAACTCCTGCGTCTTTATATGTTGCCATTTTATTTCCTACCTTTCCAAACGTTCTTTAGATGCCTCTAGAGGTGCTGATATTGGATATATTCCATTTAAGCATCCTAAACAGAAACTTTTATCCTTACCAAGGGTTTCAACGAGACCTTCAATGCTTAAATAACCAATACTATCTGATCCTATTGCCTCATTTATTTCTTCAAGAGTAGCATGAGCACCAATTAGTCCGCTTCTATGTGGAGTATCTATTCCAAAATAACATGGGAATTTAATAACTGGTGAGGATACTCTAAAATGAACTTCTTTAGCTCCAGCTTTTTTAAGCATATCTACTAATTTCTTACTTGTAGTTCCTCTAACTATAGAATCGTCTATTAAAACAACTCTCTTGCCCTCGATATTTACCTTTAGTGGGTTTAGTTTTACAGAAACAGCTCTTTCTCTCATTTCTTGAGAAGGAGCAATAAAAGTTCTTCCCACATATCTATTTTTTATAAGTCCAACACCATAAGGTATTCCCGAAGCTTCAGCATATCCAACTGCAGCACTGATACCTGAGTCTGGTACTCCAATAACTATATCTGCTTCAGCAGGAGCTTCTTCATATAATTTTCTTCCTGCAGCAACTCTTGAAAGATAAACATTTATACCATCTATAACGCTGTCTGGTCTAGCAAAATAAATGTATTCAAAAACACAAGTTTCACATTTAGTTTTTTCAGCAAAATTTATGGATCTAAGTCCTTCTTTATCAATAATTACTATTTCACCAGGATTAACATCTCTAACAAATTCAGCTCCTACTGCATCTAATGCGCAGCTTTCTGAACATAATATATAGTCATCGTTAATTTTTCCTATACAAAGAGGTCTTATTCCATTAGGATCTCTAACACCTATTAATTTATCCTTAGTTAAGATTACTATAGCGTAAGAACCTTTTATAGCTTGCATTGCATCGAAAACAGCATTTTCAATACCTTTTTTTGCACCTCTAGCTATAAGATTAAGAATAACCTCTGTATCTATAGTAGTTTGGAATACAACACCTGCATCTTCCATAAGTTCTCTTACAACGTCGGCATTTACAAGATTTCCGTTATGAGCTAAAGATATAGACCCTAGCTTGAATTTACCTAAAAGAGGCTGTGCATTGTTTACATTGCTGCTTCCTGTAGTGGAATATCTTACGTGACCTATAGCTGAAGTACCTTTTAATTTATCTAATATATTCTCATCGAAAGCATCTGTAACCAGCCCCATACCCTTATGAAGATTTATTTCTTCTCCATTTGATACTGCAATACCAGCACTTTCTTGACCTCTATGTTGAAGAGCGTATAAACCATAGTAGGTTACACGAGCTACATCCATAGTTTCCTTAGAAAATACTCCAAATACTCCGCATTCTTCTTTAAATTTGTCCATATCTTCAACCAGTACATTTTCATTAACTGGAGACATACACATTTTCTTTTCCATCATTTCTCTCCGTTCTTAATTAATATCATATATAAAGAACTATAAATTATTTATTGCTTATTCTGTTTAATATTTCTATATAAGCTTCTTTAACATTACCCATATCTCTTCTGAATCTGTCTTTGTCTAATTTTTCATTAGTCTTAGCATCCCAGAATCTGCAGGAATCTGGTGAAATTTCGTCAGCTAGAAGTATTTCTCCATTACATCTACCAAATTCTATCTTGAAGTCTATAAGCTTAATGCCTTGTTCTAAGAAGAATTCTTTTAATACATCGTTAACTTTTGCAGTAACTGCATATATTTCTTTTAATTCATCAAATGTAGCGAGTCCTAAAGCAACTGCATGAGTATCGTTTATTAATGGATCGCCGAAATCGTCATTTTTGTAGCATATTTCGAATATTGTAGTGTTTAATGGTGATCCTTCTTCTAAACCTAATCTTTTAGCCATGCTTCCTGCTGCTACGTTTCTAACTATTACTTCAAGAGGAACTATTTCAACCTTCTTGCATAATTGTTCTCTTTCATT
>JAUZPI010000058.1 GCA_030706015.1 Bacillota bacterium | reverse complement strand
TTCCAGCTTCATGGGCAACTCCAGAAGCAGATGCTCCAGCTCCAGAAATTTCAGGACGTCCAGCAACAGTTAAGATGGTAAAAGAAATAATGAACCCTATAGCCTTAATGGATGGTGACAGCCTTCCTGTATCTGCATTTTTAGATAATGCTGATGGACAATTTGAAATGGGTGCTTCAGCATACGAAAAACGTGGTACTGCTGTTTCAGTTCCAGAATGGGATGCAGAAAAATGTATTCAATGTAATAACTGTGCATTTGTATGTTCTCATGCTACAATTCGTCCATTCATGCTTAGCGAAGACGAAGTAAAAGCAGCTCCTTCAAATATCAAACTTGCTGATACTAAGCCAAAAGCTGGAGAATTAAAATATACAATGAGTGTAACTCCTCTTGATTGTATGGGATGTGGAGAATGTATTACAGTTTGTCCTACAGCTGCAATCAAAATGGTACCTCAAGAAACTCAATTACATGAACAACCAGTATTCGATTACTTAGTTGCAAATGTAGGTAAAAAACCTGGAATGCCTGCTGATACTACAGTTAAGGGATCTCAGTTCAATCAACCTCTTCTTGAGTTCTCAGGAAGCTGTGCTGGATGTGCAGAAACATCTTATGCTCGTATACTTACACAATTATTTGGTGAACAAATGTATATTTCAAATGCTACAGGATGTTCTTCAATCTGGGGTGGTCCTGCTGCTACAAGTCCATATACAGTTAACAAAGATTCAAATAGAGGTCCAGCATGGGCTAACTCATTATTTGAAGACAATGCTGAACACGGATTTGGTATGTATTTAGGACAAAAGACTCTTCGTGACCAAGTTATAGCTAAGGTTGAGAAGATTGCTGCTGCTGACAATGTATCTGATGAATTGAAAGCTGCTGCTGTTAAATTCCTAGAAACAAAAGAAAGCACAAAAGAAAATACTACTGCTGCTGATGCTTTAGTAGCTGAACTTGAAAAAACTGCTGCTGCAGGCTGTGAACTTTCTAATGAAATTCTTGAAAAGAAGCAATACCTTGCTAAGAAGTCTGTATGGATTCTTGGTGGTGACGGATGGGCATACGATATCGGATTCGGTGGACTTGACCATGTACTTGCTACTGGAGAAAACGTAAATGTTATGGTATTTGATACAGAAATGTATTCTAATACTGGTGGACAAGCTTCTAAGGCTTCAAACATTGGTGAAGTTTGTCAATTCGCTGCTGCTGGTAAAGATATGGGTAAGAAGAGTCTTGCTGAAATCGCTATGAGCTATGGTTACGTATATGTAGCACAAATCGCTCTTGGTGCTAACCCAGCTCAAACTCTTAAAGTTATAAATGAAGCAGAAGCTTATAATGGACCATCATTAATCATTGGATATGCTCCTTGTGAACTTCACGGAGTTAAAGGTGGTATGAACCACTGTCAAGATGAAATGAAGGCAGCTGTTAAATCTGGATACTGGAATTTATTCAGCTTTAATCCACAACTTAAGGCTGAAGGTAAGAATCCATTTACTCTAACATCTAAACCAGGGGATGGATCATACCAAGAATTCTTAAATAACGAAACACGATATACTCGTTTAAAACGTGCATTCCCAGATCGTGCAGAAAAACTTTTCGCTGCAAATGAAAAAGCTGCAATGGAACGTTATGAACATTTATTAAAACTAGTAGAACTTTATAAATAATATTTTACAAGGTGAATTTGCCTGCAAATATGCTTTGTATTAGGAGAGTCTTCCTTAGGGAAGACTCTTTTTTATAAAAATCAACGAATTTAATAAAAAATTAAAAAAAAGCTTTTAATATTGGTCAATTAAGGGTAAAATTATAACATAACCTAATGAGGAGGTATAAATTATGGATAATGAAAAAATAAATGGATGTGGTTGCGGTGATGACTGCGGCTGTGGAGAAAATGAACATAACCATGAACATGGTGATGCATGTGGTTGTGGATGTGGAGAACATGAAACTCTTATTGTAGATTTAGAAGATGAAAACGGCAACACAATTGCATGTGAAGTTGTTGATGGTTTTATATATAATGATACAGAGTATGCATTAGTTCAAAATCCAGATAATCAAGAAGTTTACATATTCAAAGTAGTTGGAGAAGGGGACGAAGGGGAATTAGTAGTTCCTGATGATGAAGAATACGAAGCAGCAACCAAATACTATGAATCCTTACTAGAAACTCAAGAATAGTATAATAAGAGTCGCTGCTTTGCAGCGGCTCTTTTATTTTACGTGAAAGGAAGAAAAGTTGATGGTGAAGCTGGCTATTTTTGATGTAGATTACACACTTACTAAAAGAGAAACCCTTGCAGAGTTTTATCTTTTTATGATATTAAAAAAGCCAACTTTAATAAGACATTTGCCTTTTGGAGTTGGTTCCTTTTTACTTTATGTCTTAGGGATAATCGATGCATCCAGATCTAAACAAAATTTTATACGTTTTATAAATGGAATAAAAGAAGAGGATATGAAAATATATGTTAAGGAATTCTATGAAAAAAGAATGTCCAAAATCATATATAGGGATGCTATAGATACCATGAGAAAATTAAAACAGCAAGGCTGCTTGATTTATTTGATTTCTGCTTCCGGTGATTTCTATCTAAATGAACTATATAATATAAAAGAAGTAGATAAAATTATAGGAACGAAGTTTAGAGTAGAAAATGGAGTGTTTAGAAATAAAATAGAAGGCTTAAATAATAAAGGAGAAGAAAAAGTTAGAAGACTCATGGAGGTACTAAAAGAAGATGGCCACGAAGTGGATTTTAAAAATTCATATATGTTTTCTGATTCTATGGCGGACTTACCACTCTTTAAGTTGGTTGGCCATCCTTATTTAATAAATGCAAGGAAAAAGAAAAATAATATTGAAATTTTGAGGTGGAGATAATCTGTTATTAGGTATTATTAATGAACAATTTATATTAAAGAGAGGTAATTGCAGTGGATTTATGTTATAACAAATATTTCTTAATAGATAATCGTGTACTAGAATGCAAGGATTTTGATAGTTCTTTTCTTGACCATGGAAGATCATTATATGAAGTAATAAGAATAATCGATGGTGTGCCGTTATTTTTAGAAAAACATTTGGAAAGACTAATCAACTCGGCTAATATAACAGGATTAAAATTGTCGTTAAATATAGATCAAATTAATGAAAGATTAGTTAAGCTAATAGAGGCAAATGGAGTAAGCCTAGGAAATGCAAAAATAGTATTTAGTTTTGAAAATGAATCGAATAATTGTACATTTTACGCATATTATTTAAAGCATCAATATCCAACTGATGAACAATACAAAAATGGAGTTAATACTATCTTGTATCATGGAGAGAGAGAGAATCCAAATGCAAAAGTTGTTAATGTAAACTTTAGAAAAATGGTAGATGAAAAGATTAGGGAAAAACAGGTTTATGAAGCAATATTAGTAGATAGAAATGGGAATATTACAGAAGGAAGTAAGTCGAATATATTTATGATTAAGAACAATGAGGTTTACACTGCTCCAGTTGAGGCTGTACTTCCTGGTATTACAAGAGATACTATTATAGCGGTTTGCCAAGAGGCGGGATATAAGTTAACAGAAAAAAAGGTACACTATACGGAACTAAATGATCTAGATGGCTTATTTATTTCCGGAACCTCCCCAAAAGTTTTGCCTATAAAAAGGGTTGCTGATAAGGAATTTAAATCGTCTAGTAATAAGGTAGTGTTAGATATAATGCATGGTTATGATAGTGTAATTAATCAGTACATTAATAATTCAAAAAAAGAAAAGTAACCCCTTAGCAGAGGGGGTTACTTCCCTAAATTGACTTTAAATTATCTTTTAATGTAGCTGCTGATTTCTGAAGTTCATCTAATTCGCTTTTATCAAGAGGTACTTCAAGTATGCTTTTCACACCACTAGATCCAACAATTGATGGTACGCCCATGTAAATATTATCTATACCGTATTGACCTTCTAATAGAGTGGATACGGTTAGAATTGAATTTTCATCCCTAAGAATAGCTTCAACTATTCTTTTAACAGCCAGTGCCACAGCAAAATAAGTAGCTCCTTTTTTGCTTATAACTTCATAAGCTGCATTTTTAACATCTTCATGAATTTTTAGCTTTAAGCTGCCATCGCATTTTGAACAAATTAGAGAGCAATATTCATTAACACTCATTCCAGCAATGTTTGTTAAACTCCATGTAGCGATTTCGGAATCACCATGTTCTCCCATAATATAGGTATGAACATTTCTTACATCTATTTGGAAATGTTGACTTAATAAATATCTAAGCCTTGAAGTATCTAGAACTGTACCAGATCCGATAACTCTTTCCTTTGGAAATCCAGAAAGCTTAAAGGTAATATAAGATAAAACATCAACTGGATTTGAAACCACTAGCAAAATAGAGTTTGGGCTGTATTTTACGATGTTTGGAACAATCGAACTAAATATTTTATAATTTTTATTAATTAACTCTAATCTTGTTTCTCCAGGCTTTTGTGCGGCTCCCGCTGTAATTATAACTATATCAGAATCTTTGGTGTCCTCATAATCACCTGCTTTAACGTCAACTGGTTTTACGAAAGACACTCCATGGGATATATCCATTGCTTCGCCTTCAGCTTTTTCTTTGTTTATATCAACAATGACGATTTCTGATGCAAGACCAGCATTCATTAATGCATATGCGGTAGTGGCACCCACAAAACCTGCACCGATTACTGAAATTTTAGTGTTCTTGTTCATTTAAATCAACCTCCAATAAAAACTATGTACTAACCTAAAGAATACAATTATTTACCTGATGACCACCAGCCGTAATACTTCACTTATTTAAGTCGGAAGATAACGGATGTTACGTACGTCCCTAGATAACGATTTTTAACGGTCTCTGATGTTTATATTCTTATCATATATATAATGAAATATAATATATTAGAATCTAGCAGAAAGTAAATTCTAATATATTGATAGTATATATCAAAGAATAATTATTATCAATATATTAGTATGAAATACTAAATATTTTACAAAATATACATATAAAAAATATTTAACAGATTATTTTATTAAAATTTGCATAATATTTCATAAAGTTTTTTTAGAAATTGTACGATATATAAGTAAATTAATTAAAATTGTGATATACTTTTTATGTATATGACAATAAATGGAGGTGGAATTAAGATGGATAAACTAATATATAAAGGTTCCACTATTGAAGAATGTATTGAAAAAGCCAGTAAAGACTTAAATATATCTGCTGATGAACTAGAATATGATATTATTGAGGAGAAAAAAAGCATTTTCCGGAAAAATGTTGAAATCAGTGTAAAGCAGGAGAAAAAAGTTGAGAAGTCTGAGAAGGATGGGTCAGTACAAATAAAAGATGGACAAATTATTGTAAAGGATCCAGTTGATGGAGGCAAGCCTTCATCAATCAATAGTTTAAGAGGAGTCAAATTACTGGTGGACGGAAAAGAAGTGAATTCCAGAATTGATGTTTATTCCAGTAGCCAAATCCAGGTTATACTAAATGAAGATGAGGACGCCGTTAGGGAATTATCATTAAACCTGGATAAAGATAATATGAAAGCTTTCATTTCTATAAAATATACACACAAAAATATATATGCCCTTAAAGATAAACAAGAAGCCTCTAGCGTCGACTTAGAAGCATTTATAAAAGAAAAGCAATCACCTCCTGTTTATACTTTGGAAGAAATTAAACAACAATTATCAAATAATAATATTGTTTATGGTATAATAGAAGAAAATCTACAAAAGTGTTTAGATGTTGAAGGTGTTTCACATTTGCTTATCGCACAAGGTACAAAACCCGTTGATGAGGAAAATGACAGCATCGAATTTAAGTTTCAAACAGCAGACACAAAGAGATTTGCAGAAGATATAAATGGGAGAATTGATTTTAAAAGTATTGGATATGTTTTTGCACTTAAGAAGGATGATATTCTTGCTATAAGACATAGAGGAAAACAGGGTGTAGAGGGAAAAGATATTGATGGTACTGTATTAAAGTATAAATCAGGTAAGAAATTAGAGTTAAGGATCGGAGAAGGATGCATAGTAGATGGTGATAACGTTGTTGCAACCAAAGACGGAAAGCCTGCCTTCAAAAATGGACGATTTAGTGTTGATGAATTTCATGAGGTTAATTCAGATGTAGATTTAAAGACTGGAAATATAAAGTTTATGGGAGACATCATTATAAATGGTACCGTTAAAGAAGGAATGAAAATTGAATCTGGCGGATCTGTCAAGATAAAAAAAGATGTAGATGGTGCAGATGTGGTAGCCAAAGGAGATATTGAAGTTGATGGAAATACAATAGGTTCAAATGTAACTGCTGGCGGGGAAGATGTAATTGCAAATAATATACTGGATGACTTAACTAATTTAAAGGAAAATATAAATGAATTAATTAAGGCTGTCCAGCAGATTAAGAAGTACAACCTTTTAGGACAAGATTTAAAAGATGGTCAAATAATTAAAGTGCTTATCGAAACTAAATTTAAACAAATTACAAAGTTTTGCCTAAATCTTCTGTGCAATTTTAATCTGATGAATAGTGCCTTTGATCAAAATAAATGGTATTTGAGAAATGTACTTAAAGAAAAGTTTATTGGATTAGGACCTTTAAAATTTAATACCTATGGAGAATTATCCGATATAATTGAAGAAATAGATAAGAAGATTGCTGAAATAAAAGAAAAAATATCCTTACCTGTAACTTTGGTAATTGAGTATTGCCAGGATTCTGAAATAAATAGTTCAGGTGATGTAATAATCAAAGGAAAAGGTGAATATGTATCCAATATCGCAGCTAATAACAAGGTTGAGTTTTTGGCCAACCATAGTATAGCTAGGGGTGGTGTTATAAAAGCGAAAGATGAAATTAGGTGCGGTGTAGTTGGCAGCAGCGGCGGTGTGTCTACAAAACTTATTGTTGGAGATAAGGGACACATATGGGCTCAGCAGGCGTATGAAAATACAGTATTTATTGTTGGTACCAGAGAATACAATTTAGAATACCCAAGTAAAAACATACATGCTTACTTAGATGAAAAAGGAGATTTAATTGTAGATAAATTAATGCTATAGGAGGATTATATTATGGATAGTAATGAACTAAAGGTCTTAATTTTTAGCATAAATGGTGAGTATTATGCAACCGATATTATGGAAGTTGAAAGAATCTTAGGTTATGAACCTACAACAAAGCTTCCTGATTCACCTGATTTTGTTGAAGGGGTAATTAATTATGAAGGAAGAATATTACCAGTCATTAGTTTAACAAAAAGATTCAATCTGCTTGCCAACAAGATAAATGAAGATTCAAAAATTATTGTATCAAAGCAAGAACATGGTAAAATTGGAGTAATTGTTGATGTAGTGTCTGAGGTAAAGGACATCAGTGTTGATAATATTGAAGAGTCTCCAGATATAGTTGCAGGTATTTCAAAAAGATATATAAAAGGGTTAATTAAGATTGATGGCAAAATAATTATATTCTTAAATCTTGCAAATATATTGACAGAGGAAGAAAAGAAGTTAATTTAAGAATGTAAGGTGAAAAAATGGAAGAAGTAAAAGAAATTAGGGTAGGTATAGCTGATTTAAATATTACTGTCTCGCCAAATAAACTTATAACTGTTGGGTTAGGATCCTGTGTAGGTATAGCACTTTACGATAGGGAAAAAAGAATTGGTGGATTGGCTCATATAATGCTGCCAGACAGTACACAATTTACTAAGGTAAACAATTCTAATAAGTTTGCTGATTTAGCTATTCCTGTGTTGATACAGGAGATGGAGAAATGGGGAGCGAATGTAAAAAGGCTCAATGCCAAAATAGCTGGGGGAGCGTCTATGTTTAACTTCTCAGATAAAAACATGACCATGGATATAGGTAATAGAAATAGCATAGCGGTTAAAATTGCGTTAAAAAGCTTTTCTATCCCAATTCTAGGTGAAGATGTTGGGGGAAGTAAGGGAAGAACAATGATATTTGACACCTCAAGTGGGAGTGTTCAAATAAGAACTGTAGGATTAGGTATAAAGGAGCTTTAGCATAAATGGTTAATAGATGCAAAAAGCTAAAACCCAAATAGCATTAACGTAATTTAATGGAGTGATAAAATGAGCAAAATAAAAGTGTTAATAGTAGATGATTCAGCGTTAATGAGAAGAGTTATATCTGACATGTTATCAGAAGAAAATGACATAGAGGTTATAGGAACAGCTAGAAATGGAGATGAATTATTAAAAAAAATTGATTTGCACAAGCCTGATATAATAACATTGGATATTGAAATGCCAGTTATGGATGGTATAATGACTTTGAAGGAAATGAAAAGGCAGAATATAAATATTCCAACTATAGTCTTAAGCAGTGTTTCACAAAAAGGGACAGCTTTAACTATGGAATGTTTACATTTAGGTGCATTCGATTTTTTACCAAAGCCATCTGGAGCCATATCATTGGATTTGGCAAAGGTAAAAGATGATCTTGTTCAAAAAGTAAGGACAGCCTTTGGTAAGAAAATTTATAAAAATAATGAAACTACAAGGGTAACAATGAGTAATAATAGTGTAAAAAGAAACAAAATAGCCAATAACAGAATTGATGCAGTAGTTATTGGTGCTTCTACTGGTGGGCCAAAGGCTTTGTACAATGTTATAACAAAGCTTCCAGGTAATTTAGGAGTGCCAGTATTTGTAGTTCAGCATATGCCTGTTGGTTTTACTAAGGCTTTTGCCGATAGGTTAAATTCTAACAGCAATATGACAGTTTTAGAAGCAACTGATGGGCAGGTTTATGAAAGAAATGTTGTCTACGTAGCACCAGGTGGATACCACATGGAGGTAGCAAATGATAAAAAAATTCATTTGAATACTGAACCCAGTATTTGGGGGGTTAGACCTGCTGTTGATAAGTTATTTATTTCCGCCTCTAAAGTATTTGGACAAAATATTGTAAGCGCAGTTTTAACTGGAATGGGAAGAGATGGTGCAAATGGCACCGAAATAATTAAGAATGGCGGAGGTATTACAATCTCAGAGGATGAATCAACCTGCGTGATTTATGGAATGCCAAAAGCAACCTATGAAACGGGTAAGGTAGACATTGTATTACCTATTGATAAAATAGCCGATGAAATAGTAAAAATTGTGGAGAACGGCAGGAGGTAAACATGGATTTAGAAGATTTTAAAAAGTGGACATTAAAAGAATTTGGAATTGATTTGTCAGCATATAAATCCAATCAGCTTCACAGAAGAATTTTAAGCCTAATGTCTAGGATTGGTATTAATACAGTAGACGAGTATGTTGCGCTTTTAAAAAAGGATAATGACCAGAGACAAAGATTTTTAGATTTTATAACCATAAATGTTACTGAGTTTTTTAGAAATCCAGAACTGTTTGTGGAGTTAGAAAAAGAAATTACGAAGAGTTTACAAACAAACAGAAGAAATTTAAAAATTTGGAGCGCAGCTTGTTCTATAGGATGTGAACCATATTCTCTGGCTATTTTATTAGACAACCTATCAATTAGGGGAAATCATAAAATAATTGCTACAGATATCGACAATACAATTTTGCAGAAAGCAAAATTAGGAGAGTATACAGAAGCAGAAGTGAAAAATGTAGAAAAAAAATATTTAGATAAATATTTCAAAAAAAATGCCGATAAATATATTATTGATAGTAAAATAAAAGATATGGTCACTTTTAAAAAACATGATTTAATTCTAGAACAGTATGAAAAAGACTTTGATATAATTGTATGTAGAAATGTAGTTATATATTTTAACCAAGATGTAAAGGACAAAATCTATGAAAAATTTAGTTCATCCCTGAAAAGAGATGGAATGCTTTTTGTAGGCGCAACAGAAAGTATATACAATTATAAAGACTATGGATTTGAAAAAGCTTCAACATTTATTTATAGGAAGCTGTAAGGAGGGGGAAGTATGGATACATCACAGTATTTATCAATGTTTTTAGAAGAATCCATGGACAATCTACAAACATTAAATGAGGCTTTATTACAATTGGAACAAGAGCCTGATAATGTTGATAAACTTAATGAAATATTTAGAGTTGCTCATACAATAAAAGGTATGGCAGCTACTATGGGTTTCAGTAGAATGGCCGAGCTTACTCATAAGATGGAAGATGTACTATCAGAATTCAGAAACGGTGTGTTAAAGGTAACTCAGGAAGTTGTAACAGTACTTTTTAAATGTCTAGATACACTTGAACAAATGGTAGATAACATATCCAGTGGTGAGGAAGAAGAAATACCAGTAGAAGATATCATTGAAAAATTAGAAGCTATCTCTAAAAAAGGTGACGCAGCTGCAGTTACATTGCAAACTGAGGAGCCAAAAGTTGAACAATCTAAAGTAAAAAATGAACAAGAAAACAGTGAAGGTAATATTGAGGTAAACTCAACAGAATTTACTGATAGAATTCAGCTTAACGAATATGATATAAATGTTGTAAAGCAAGCTGTTGAAAAAGGATATAATGCTTACAAGATTGATATTTTACTTAGTGAAGCAACACTATTAAAGTCGGCTAGAGCATTTTTGATCTTTAAGACTCTTGAAGAATGGGGAGAAATTATTAAATCACTACCTTCAACTGAGGATTTAGAAAGTGAAAACTTTGACTTTGAAATTATGCTTGTATACTTAACCAATAAAAGCAAATCAGAAGTTGAAGAATTATTGAAAGATGTTTCTGAAGTACAAAGAGTTGTTGTTTCAGGAATAAAGATGAATGCAGCAGCAGAACAAGTTGTTAAAACAGTTGAACCTAAAGCTCCAGAGGCAGCACCAAAGCAGGTAACCCCTGTAAAGCCAAAGGCATCTGAAGCACCAAAGAAGAATGGAGAAACAACTCATAAGAAGGTACATCAATCTGTTAGAGTTGAGCTGGATAGATTAGACAAATTCTTAAATATGGTTTCAGAACTTGTTATTAATAGAACAAGACTGGAACAAATAAGTAGCAATTACAAGCTTACAGAACTAAATGAAACTTTGGAGCAGGTTGCAAGAACTACTACAGATCTTCAAGATTTAGTTATGAAGATAAGAATGCTTCCTCTTGACACTGTATTTAATAGATTCCCGAGGATGGTAAGAGATTTATCAGTAGAACTAAATAAAGAAATGGAACTTATAATTGAAGGTCAAGATACAGAACTTGACAGAACAGTTATAGATGAGATTGGTGAACCTCTAATTCATTTAATTAGAAATGCTGCAGATCATGGAATCGAAAGCAAAGAGGAAAGACTTGCTCAAGGAAAAAAACCAGTTGGAAAGATAAAACTGATAGCTTATCAAGAAGGTACAAAAGCAGTTATAAAGGTACAAGATGACGGAGCTGGAATTAATGTTGATAGAGTAAGAGCTAAGGCTGAAAGAATTGGCATTAAAACTGATGGTATGAGTGAATCTGATATCAAGAACCTTATATTTGCTCAAGGGTTTAGTACAAATGAGACTGTTACTGATATTTCTGGCCGTGGAGTAGGAATGGATGTTGTTAAGACAAAAATTTCTGCCTTAGGTGGTACAGTGGATGTAATCAGTGAAAATGGTAAGGGTTCCTCATTTATAATAAGACTACCTCTAACTTTACAAATCATACAAGCTTTGTTGGTTAAGGTTGGTAATGAAAATCTAGCGATTTCATTGGGATATATTGATAGTGTTATTGATTATCAAGAAAGTCAGATAAAGAAAACTAACAACAAAGAAGTTATAATATACAGAGGCAATGTTCTTCCTATAATCAGAGTAAATGAAAAACTAGGATTAGAAAAGTCTAATTCTGAAAAAGTGTATATTGTAATAGTGAAAGTAGGAGAAAAAATGGCTGGACTCCTAGTAGATTCTTTGCAAGGACAACAAGAAATAGTTATTAAACCTCTTGGAAAGACATTAAAGGGTTTAAAAGAATACATTGGAGCAACAATTTTGGGTGATGGACTAGTAACACTTATTCTGGATGTTGCAGCTCTAGTTTAGGAGGAATATCAAATGAATTACAAAGAACTAAGTCCAATTCAATTAGATGCTTTAAGAGAAGTGGGGAATATAGGTGCAGGTAATGCAGCCACTGCACTTTCCCAGCTTCTTAACAAGAAGGTAGATATGACAGTGCCTGCTGTAAATATTATTCCTTTTGACACTATATTTTCAAAAATTGGTGGAGAAGAAGTTGCAGTTGGGGTTATCGTTAGAGTTCTTGGGGAAAGTCCAGGAAATATTTTGTTTGTATTTGAGAAAGATACTGCAATTAACATAATTGAGTCCTTAACTGGTGATAGAAATGAACAGATAAGCGAAATGGGAACCTCAGTATTATGTGAAATAGGAAATATAATCTCTAGTTCATACATGAACGCTATTTCTAAATTCACAAATTTGGTTGTTATGCCTTCTGTTCCAGCAGTGACATATGATATGTTAGGTGCTATACTATCAACTACATTTATTGAATCTGGCCAATTTGATGATTATGTACTCGATTTGGAGACTGTATTTTTAGAAGAAGATCTAAAGAAGATCAGTGGCCATTTTTATTATATTCCTATGCCAGGATCTTTAGAGAAAATATTGAATACACTAGGATTAAATTAGTTTGGAGGTTTGTAAAATGGCAAAAGTATTAATTGTTGATGATGCTGCTTTTATGAGAATGATGATTAAAGATATATTAGAGAAAAATGGGTTTGAAGTAATTGGTGAGGCTAGTAACGGACTTAAGGCCGTTGAAATGTATAAGAAAGATAGACCAGATGTAGTGACTATGGATATAACTATGCCCGATATGGATGGTATAGAAGCAGTAAAAGCTATTAGAGCGTTTGATCCGAGTGCAAAAGTTATTATGTGTAGTGCTATGGGTCAGCAGACCATGGTTATGGATGCTATTAGAGCAGGAGCTAGAGACTTTATAGTTAAGCCATTCCAGGCAGATAGAGTTTTGGAAGCTATAAGAAAAGCAGTGGGCTAATAAAGGAAAATGTTCCACTAAAAATAGATGGATTTTATTTTGAAAAATAATTATAATACTGTTTGCAAGCTGATAGGAGGGATAATGGATGCAGGTAGTAGTGTTTAAACTTAAAGATGAACAATTTGCGGTAGAAACTGCAAAAGTTCAAAGTATCAGTGATCCTATTAAGGCTACTAAGGTGCCAAAGGCACCTGATTATATTAAAGGTTTAATAAACTTAAGAGGAAGCGTTATTTCTCTATTAGATATCAATATGTTACTTGATATTGGCAGAGACGATAACCATGATGATTCCCAAGATAGTATTATTATATTAAAGATAGAAGAAGAGCAAATGGGAATCTCGGTAGACCAGGTGGATGAAGTTTTAGATATAGATGAAAGCATAATAGAAAAAGTTGAGGACGATTTAAAGAGATCTTACGTAAAGGGAGTTATCAATTTTAAAGACAGAATAGTTACATTAATTGATATTGACAAGCTCCTTTTAAGCTAGCAAACGAATTAGAGAAATGAGGGAATAATATGGCAGACGTTTTATCGCAAAGTGAGATAGATGCCCTTTTATCTGCCTTGTCTTCCGGTGAGTTGCAACCAGATGAACTCCCAAAAGAAGAAGAAAAGCAAAAAGTAAAGGTCTATGATTTTAGAAGTCCTCAAAAGTTTTCCAAGGATCATATTAGAACCCTTGAATTAATTCATGATAATTATGCTAGAATTATAGCAAATTATCTGACTGCACAAGTTAGGGATAATGTAAAGGTAAAGATTGAATCAGTTGAACAAGTAACCTATGAAGAATTTATTCATTCTGTCCCTAACCCTACTATATTAACTATATTTAAAATGCCCCCATTAAATGGATCGATATTATTTGATACTCCTCCTCAATTTGTATATCAAATTATTGACATACTTTTGGGAGGGAATGGTTCAGGAAAATATAAGGCGAGAGAATTTACGGATATTGATAAGAATATTATACTAAAGGTTAATCAAGGCTTAATAACTAATTTGAAATTAGCCTGGGGAGATGTGTTAGAGGTTCAACCTGAAATTGATGCGCTGGAGACAAATCCAGCGTTAAATCAAACTTTAGCGCCCCATGAGCCCGTAGCGTTAATAACCTTTTCAGTGGAACTGGGAGGCAGCAGCAGCTTTATAAATATGTGTATACCTTATATAAGTATTGAAAAGGTCCTTGATAAACTTGTAGTGCAATACTGGTATCAGGAAAATGATCAAGAGCTTCTTATTGAATCAAGAGAAAAGCTGAAACATAGACTTAATATAGTAGATATACCTGTAACGGCATTATTAGGAAAAACTAATATCACTGTTGATGAATTTCTTAGACTTTCCGTTGGTGATGTTTTAACACTGGATAATAAATGTACAGATCCTGTTGATGTGTTAATTGATGAGGCATCTCATTATACTGGTAAGCCAGGTGTAGTTGGAAAGAATATGGGGATTCAAATACTAGATATTATTGATAAGGATGTGGAAAATTATGAGTGATGGGTTTCTTTCACAAGAAGAGATTGATTCTCTTTTAAATGGTGGCTCAAGTTCTGCAAGTTCAGCTGAACCTTCTAAGGAAGGACTTCTTTCTGAAATTGAGAAGGATTTGCTAGGCGAGATTGGTAATATATCTATGGGGTCGGCATCTACAGCTCTTTCAACCATAATTAATCAGCAGGTTAATATAACAACTCCAGTAGTCTCAATAACTACATTAAGAGAACTTAGGGATAAGTTTGAGGTTCCCAATATTGCACTAGATGTAAAATATACTAGTGGAATAGTTGGAGAAAATATTTTGATAATGAAGCTTACAGACGCTGGAGTTATTGCAAATTTAATGATGGGTGGAGATGGTTCAGTTCAACCGGAGACTTTATCAGAAATCGAGATAAGCGCTGTATCTGAAGCTATGAATCAGATGATTGGTTCAGCAGCTACTTCAATGGCAACAATGCTTACTCGTGAGGTAAATATATCTCCGCCGGATTCAACTATTTGGGATAATAATACAGCACAATTATCAAATAATATACCCGATGACCAAGAGGTAGTTGAAGTTGCATTTAGATTAACTATTGGAGAGTTAATTGATAGTCAGATAATGCAGGTACTACCAATTCAAACCGCGAAAAAAATTGTTTCAATTATGATGGGTGAGGAGACTGAACAACAACCATCTCAGCAGCCAGCACCAGTGCAGCAAACAGCACCAGTAAGTGCACCTGTTAGTTCAAATAACACTCCGGTAGAGTCATCACCATATAATAATTATGTGTATGAAAAGCCTATTGAAACAAATACACCGCCTGTAGAGGTACAACGCGCGGCATTTCAACCACTTCAGGATGCATCTGCATATGCACCACCAAAGAATATTGATTTGATTTTAGATGTTCCTTTAGAAATTTCAGTTGTTTTAGGACGTACGAAAAAAAGTATAAAAGACATATTAAATCTAGGAACTGGATCTTTAGTTGAATTAGATAAATTGGCTGAAGAACCAGTTGAAATTTTGGTAAACGGCAAAAAAGTTGCTTACGGAGAAGTAGTAGTTGTAGATGAGAACTTTGGTGTTAGAATAACCAGCATTGTAAGCGGTGAAGAAAGAGTAAAAAGCCTAGCAAAATAATAATTGGATCTGTTTATAAAAATCGTTAATAAGCGTCTGGAGAGTTCTCTAGGCGCTTTAAATATATATTAACCATTAATTTAGTAAGCTTAACGTTACAAAATAATGGTGCTTTTTTTCATACTACTATAAACTTTACTATCACGTATTCGATAATTATAGTAGATAATTTGTTTGGATTGGATGTGTATAAATATGGATGTAAATAGAATAGGAGCCAGTAAAGCTATTGATTTATATACAGTTAAGAAAAAAGGACAGGTGGAGATGAAAAAAGCGGCTGGCAGCAGTGACAGCCTTCAAATCTCTTCACTAGGGAAAAGTTTAAGTTCTATGTCTATAGATAACGTAAAAATCAGTGCTGATGAAAAAGTAGAAAAAATTAAAGCTCAAATTGCAAACGGAACCTACAAGAAGGATGCTAAATTAGTAGCTCAAAAACTATACGATAGCATGAAAGGAAGAGAGGACTAATATGGTTGAGGAACTCAAAAACATAATAGTGCAGGAAGCAGAAGCTTTGGAACAGCTTTTATGCGAATTAGAGTATCAACACAAATGTATTGTAAAAAATGATTTTCTGGGTTTGGAAGAATGCGTAGACAAAATAAAGAATTGTAATATTAACATCGCAGAGTATGAGATGGAAAGAAGAAAAATAACAAATGGAAGACCCATGAGCGTCATAATAGAGGAAATTGGCGATTCTGAAACCGAGAGATATTACAGAAATATTACAAGAATGTTAACTGAACTAAAAACCCAAAAAGAAACTAATGAATTGTTAATTAAACAGGGCTTGGTGTTTTCAACAAAAATGCTAAATATATTTAGTCCTGGATATAGAAACAATAAGACATATAATTCCTATGGCAAAATAAGATAGTGAGGTGAATGTAATGCCAGGTTTGTTTTCCACTTTTAATATTGCAACAAGAGGTATGGAAGCCCAGCAAAAAGCAATTGATGTCAGTTCTCATAATATAGCAAACGCAAATACAGATGGATATTCTAGGCAAAGAGTAATATTAGAGACAACTAATCCCTATAATGCATCAGGAATGAACAGTGCTGCAGAAGCAGGTCAAATGGGAACTGGTGTACAGGTTGAATCTATTCAAAGGGTTAGGGATAATTTTTTAGATTACCAAGTGAGAGTAGAAACAGCTACACAGGGGAAATATAATGAAAGGGATAAATACTTATCCCAAATTGAAAGTATAGTCAACGAGCCATCAGATACAGGTTTATCAACCCTTATGGGTAATTTTTTTAATTCATGGCAGCAATTGTCTAAGCAGCCTGAGAGTTCTAATGCTAGAACTGTTGTGGCTCAGCAATCATTAACTATGTGTAATGAATTGAACCATGAATATAATGAACTTACATCTTTAAAGGATGATGCTCATAATGCAATTAAAGAGAATGTTTTCACTGTAAATGATTTGTTATCTCAGATAGATAAATTGAATCAGCAGATTATATCAGTAGAGGTTTCAAAACAATCGCCAAATGATTTAATGGACAAAAGGGATAAATTGTTGGATACTCTTAGTTCAAAGTTTGGTATAGCTGTTGATAAAAAAAGTTTTGGCGGCATCACTGTTGGGGCAGCAGTTGAACAGGATCCAACAAATCCATCATCGCAACCGCCATTAGATGCTCTATTGATTAAGTCTGAAGATAATGAAAATGTAAGAACATTATCATATGTTAGTGATATAGTGAAACAGCCCAACGGTAGATATGATATAACATACTACAAAAAAGGTGATACAACAAATAGCGACAATGCAGTAACTGTTAAAGGGGTTAATTTAACAGATAGTCAGTATAAGGACTTGGAGGAGACTAGAGTAATTTGGGCTGATAAGGATGGATATGCAATCAAAGGTGACGGTACGAAAGCCAGTATTGATTTTAGCCAATGGAAGCTTTTCAAGCCAGCAAGTGGAGAATTAAAAGGTGATATGTCAGTTCAACAGGATATAGATAATTTTACAGATGAGTTAAATAAGTTAGCAAAGGGCTTAGCTTTATCTGTTAATGCTATTCACAGTGGAAAAATGAATGCAGAAGATGATGCAATGCCGTTTTTTGTGAATTCAAGCAATAAAGCTGATGAAAATGGTATAAATGCGGGAAACATAACTGTAAATGTAGATATTATGAATGATCCAATGAATATTAAAACAAGAACTCATGATGATCAATTTGATCATGAATCTGATAATAATATAGACGGTGAAACTGATGGGGCACGAGCTCTTGCTATTGCAAGTTTAAAAAATCAACTAATCAAAATACAAAATGTCAATTCAAGTGGAACTGACGGAATTAACACAAGAAAAGATTTATTCATCGCTTCAAAAGGGGGTAACACTTTTGCTGATAATGGTCTTGGCATACAAAGTAATTCCAGCGGTATGACTATAGGTAATTTCTTTAGAGATGTTGTGGATAAATTAGGAACCCAAGAACAGGAAGCTAAAAGAATGGTATCTAATCAAGAAACATTACTTAATAATTTTCAACAAAGCAGGGATTCGGTATCTGGTGTGTCCTTAGATGAAGAAATGGCAAATTTAATTCAATTTCAACATGCATACCAGGCTAACGCTAAAATTATATCCACTGTTGATCAATTGTTAGATGTTGTTATTAATGGATTGAAGAAGTAAAAGAGGAGGTAAAAAAATTGCGTGTAACGAATAAAATGTTATCAAACAGTTTTCTAGCTGATATGAGAACTAATCTACAAAACATGCAGACAGTTCAGCAGCAAATGTCATCTGGTAAGGAAATTAGAAGACCATCAGATGATCCGTTTAAAGTATCTAGAGCAATGGAAATTAATTCGGAGATTGATGCAAATAAGCAATATAACGAAAATATAAGTGACACAATAAACTGGCTTGATACAACGGATACAGCTATGTCCCAAGCAGGGAATGTACTTCAAAGAGTAAGGGAACTATTAGTGTCAGCTGGAAATGCAGCTTACGGTTCAAATGAGAGACAATCAATAAAAGACGAAATTAACCAGGACATAGGACAATTTGCACAGATTCTTAATACTAATTTTGACGGAAAATATATATTTGGCGGTACAAGGGCAACCACAAAACCAGTGGATGCAATAAAGGATCCAACAACTGGAAATAGCCAATTAGTTTATCTAAAGAGGGATGGAACAACCGTAGTGCCTACTAATCCTATGCCTCCATCAGATACTGAGGTAAACATGATTAGTGCAAAGGTGTCTGTAGAAATTTCGCAAGGAGTCAAGATGAACTACAATGTTTCTGCATCTGATGTTATGTATTACACGCCTAGTGCAAGCGGTGATACATCCAGCATTAGTCAATTGTTCAATAATATCGTAAATCATCTTGATGGGAAGGATTCATCGGGTGCTGTAGATCCATCTGCATCAAGCAAACTTACTAATGACGATCTTAGAGGAATAACGGATGCTATTAATAATCTGCTAAAGGTTCGTTCAGAAGTTGGTGCTAAGCAGAATAGAATGGATTCAGCTAAGGATAAAAACACAGATGAAACAACGAATTTGACATCTATTTTATCAAAAACAGAAGATATAGATATTACTGAAAAAACAATGGAATATGCAAATATGCAAACTGTATATATGGCATCACTGCAAACTAGTGCAAAGGTCATCCAGCCATCTCTATTAGATTATTTAAGATAATAAAAAGTATATTCAAAACAGAGGGTGATATTAATGATACTAAATACTAAATTTCATGGTACACATGAATATAAGGATGAAGACATAATAACGTTTAAAAAAGGAATTCCTGGTTTTGAAGATTTGCAGAAGTTTATAATTTTTCCTTTAGAAGAGAATGATGTATTTAATGTACTTCATTCTATTGAAGATGAAGCTATCGGTTTAATAGTATTTTCGCCTTTTGAAATTTTTAATGATTACAATGTGGAATTAAAAGAAGATACCTTAGAAGATTTGAAAATAGAAAAAGAGGAAGATGTACTTATATTAAATACTATTTCACTTAATTCTTCAGTTAAAAAGATAACTACTAACTTAAAAGCTCCTATTGTAGTAAATATAAGACAGCGATTAGGGGAACAAATAATACTAGAAGATGAAAAATATTTAATAAAGCATCCCCTATTTAAGGAGTGATTTGGATGTTGGTGATTTCTAGAAAAAAAGATGAAGCAATTCTTATCGGTGACAATATAGAGATTAAAATAGTTAAAATCGATGAAGTTTCTGTAAAAATTGCCATCGAGGCTCCTAAAAACATAACAATTTTGAGAAAAGAATTATATACTCAAATTCAAGAAGAAAACAAGGAAGCTATTGTTTTTGATAAATCATTATTAGCCAATATAAAGAGAAAACGCTGAATAAGGGAGGTGTTAAGATGGAAGTCAGGGCAAATGGCCAGGTTGGACGAAATGACTATGACTTATCACAAAGCAATATAAACGCATTAGATAAAGTAAATAATATACCAAGTAATAATACAAGTAACAATAATGCAGGGGAGACAAATTCGGGAACAACAGGAAATAACCAGGGAGAAGTGACAGAACAAGATGCAAAGAAAGCTGTTGAAAAGTTAAATAAGCTGTTGACAGGTGAAGCTACTCATGCAGAATATGAAGTTCATGAAGGTTTTAAAGATATAATTATTAAAATAGTTGATAATGAAACAAAAAAGGTGGTAACAGAAATACCACCTAAAAAGATACTTGATATGATGCAAAAATTATGTGAAATGGCTGGTATCATATTTGATAAAAAAGTATAATAAAATGAAATGATAAAAATTTGAAGTTAGAGGGAATTTTTATGGAATTTCAGTTAAATAAAATAAGTCTTGAGGTCAGGCAAAGAATAAATGATAGAACTAGTGAAGGTAAAGTCCACAGAAAAGGTAAAATTAATATAAGAAAATATACTGAGAATGATGATAGTAGTTCCAATGATGAAGGAGCATTACCTAAAAAAAGAAATACAAATAAAATAATAATTAAGGCTGAAAAATCGAGAAAAATTGAAGTGAATGCATTTTTAGATGAAGAAAAAAACAATCTTGAGATGGGAAGATTTCTAGATATCAAAAAGTAGGGGGAGTTAAAGATGACTTCAGCAAACGCATATAGTGTATATAAAAATAATAGTGTTAATTACGCTTCAAAGGAACAATTACTGATAATGCTTGTGGAAGGTGCTGTAAAATTCTCTAAAATAGCAAGACAAGCTATAGTTGATAAGGATGTACCGAAAGCCCATGAGAACATAATAAAAACAGAAAATATTTTTTATGAATTAGTAGTTACCTTAGATGTTGAAAAAGGTGGAGAGTGGGCAAAAGGTTTATTAAGTTTATATGATTTTATTTTAAGAAGATTATCTGAAGCAAATATGAAAAAGGATATTAACATAATGAATGAGGTAATACCTCTAATTGAGGATATTAGAGACACATGGAGCGAGGCATATAAGATAGCAAAAGCTTCACGATAATAATCTGAATAAATAAATAAATAAGTACTGCTAGTATTGAGGTTCTAGCAGTGATGGGAGGGATATAAATGAGTGATACTTCATCAGTTAGTTCAACACCATCTGGCATGACCGGTGCGGGCGGTGGAAATATGCTTAGAATTACTGGTATGGCTACTGGACTTGATGTAGATGCAATGGTTAAAAAAATGATGGCTGCAGAACAGACAAAATTAGATAAGGCAAAACAGCAGCAGCAGACAATCCAGTGGAAACAGGATGCGTATCAAAGCATTATTAAGGATATTAAGGATTTACAAAGTTCCTTTTTCGATTCAACAAGTTCAGATAAAAATATTTTATCATCAACAACTTTTTCACCATTTACTGTAAGTGGCACCAATGGTTCTTCAGCGGATACATCAGTAGCAACTTTTATACCAGGGGTTGGAGCCAAAGTAGGAACATATAAAGTATCTGTTGCTGGTTTAGCAACAGGAGCAGGAGTGAGTAATACGGTAAAAACTTCTGCTTCTGCTACACCTGCGAATGCTACACCAAAACTTTCTACAAAATTAACAGACATAGATCCATCATTAACCGGAAATATTCAATTAGTTTTAAATGTTAATGGAGCATCGAGTAGTACAACAATTACTTTAAAAAATACAGGCGCTTCAACTGTAGGAGATTTGGTTAATGCTATAAACAGTCAATCTAGTGGAAGTGTTAATGCTAGTTTTAATGAATTAACAGGACAGTTTCAATTAAATACTACTAAAACTGGTACATCTACAAGTTTATCCTTTGGAAATGGAACAACAGCGGGACTAACTAGTGTTTTAGGAGACTATACTAAAACTGTAGCTAATGGAGGAACTTATTCTGCAGGATCAAATGCAAATGTAACTATCACTGAACCTAATGGAAGCCCTGTTACCCTAAATGGCGTACAAACTTCAAATAATTTTACTATAAACGGAATGACTTACCTTTTATCTAGTACAGGTGATGTTACAGTAAATGTTGGTGCAGATACTCAGAAGGTATATGATAAAATTAAGGATTTTATTGATAAATATAATACAGTAGTAGATGAAATTCAAACTAAGCTTGATGAAAAAAAGGATTATAATTATCAGCCTTTAACAGATGCGCAAAAAGCTTCTATGAGTGCTTCAGATATCACAAACTGGGAGACTAAAGCAAAGGTTGGTATTTTAAAGAATGACGATAATCTTCAAAAAATGCTTGACGGTTTGAGATCAGCTTTTACAACAGCGGTAAATAATGCAGGATTTACTTTTGGAACTTATGGACAAAATAGTATAGGTTTAGATACCTCTACTGATTATACAAAACCAGCTCATATTGATATAGTAGACCCTTCAAAATTAAAAGCAGCTATATCAAGTAATGCTGTTCAATTACAAAAAATGTTTACTAACATATCAGATTCAACTGATACTTCAACCTATGATGTCAACAATGTACAATATAAAGAAGATGGAATACTCACTAGAGTAAGCAAAATATTGCAGAATAATGTAGGGTTTACCAATACTACGTTAAATACTGCTATTTTAACTTCTTACGCCAATAAGCAGTACGATTTTACCCCTACTGGGTATGGAGGTAAAAATACTATTCCAGACCAATTATATGAGCAGCAGCTTATGGTAAAAAAAATTACAGATGGAATGAATACAAAGCAGGAGTTATACTATAAACAATTTTCACAGCTTGAAACTGCTATGCAAACTTTAAACGCACAGCAAGCTCAACTTTCTTCACTAACTGGTTAACTGAATGGAGAGTAGTATATGGAAAAAGATTTAAGAAAATATTTGGAGGAATATAGGAAGTATACTATTGAACTTACAGAATGTATTTATAAAGAAGAGTATGACTCTCTAGAAGATTTGTTTAATAAAAGACAGAAAATTTTGGATGAACTCAGCAATTTGAATTTTGTTAATCAAGAAGTTTCAATGATATCAAAAGAACTAGGTTTATTGACCTATGATGAAAAATTGGGCGCAGCAATGCTTGAAAAAAGAGATAAGGTAAAGCAATCAATTGCTAGGTTAATACAAGGTAAGAATGCTAATAATGGATATAATATAGGACCGCATAAAGCCCTGGTGTTCAGCAAAAAAATATAAAATGATTAATAATCTATGAAGAAGTGAGGTGTATTCCTCACTTTTTTTAGTTAAAAAGATTATATGAAAAAAGTTTTAAAAAGTAGTAAAGTTAATAATAACTCAAACGATAAATCTAATGTAAAGCAAAATTAAATAACAATTCAATCTAGATTAAACATATTAAAAAAAACACTAAAGTGAATAAAAATCACTACGATAATTGAAATATAGGGTTTAATTAAGGATTGAAAATGGAAAGGTGATGATTAACCTGTAAGCCGCTATCACAGGCTACACAAGCTAAACAGCAATCGTAACAGGGGCTTTAGCTATAAAGATGAACTTAAGTTATAAAAACATTCAAAAAACTATAAAGTTCAAAATAATCCTTACGATAAAATAAATATAGTTAGTAATAAAGTTAATTAAAACTTTAAGGTTATTAAAAAGAAAAAATAAAAAATAAAAAATTTAAAAAATAGTATAAAGTTTTAAAAAATACTAACGAAGATATAAGTATGATAATTAAATAATCTTTAATTATCCAAGCTCAACTTAAAGGTGTTAGTAAACTCATAGAGTTTAACTATAAATAAAAAACAGTGGAAAAGGATGTCCACTTTAAAAATCAGGGAGGGAACTATTATGATAATCAATCACAATCTTATGGCAAATAATGCAATCAGAAACATGAACATTAACTCAGGTAATGCAAGCAAGTCAATGGAAAAGCTTTCTTCAGGTCTTGCAATTAATAGTGCATCAGATAATGCTGCAGGATTAGCTATTTCTGAAAAAATGAGAGGTCAAATCAGAGGTCTTGATCAAGCTTCAAGCAATGCTCAAGATGGTATATCTTTAATTCAAACTGCTGAAGGTGCTTTAAATGAAACTCAAAGCATTCTTCAAAGAATGAGAGAGTTAGGAGTTCAATCAGCTTCAGACACTAACACAGCTTCTGATAGACAATCTGTACAAAAAGAAGTTGACCAATTAGCAAATGAAATAACAAGAATTGGGGATACTACTCAATTTAATACTCAAAAATTACTTGATGGAAACTTCTCAGGATCTTTCCAAATAGGAGCTAACCAAAACCAATCAATGTCTTTAAAAATAGGAGATATGAGAAGTAATGCTCTTGGAGTTACTGGCGATGTTACTGTTAAGTTCACTAACGGTGGTACTGTTACTGCTGGTGCATCTACTACTACTGATATTGCTGCTGGAACTTATGATGTAAGTGCAGTTACAAGTGGTGGTGCTACAACATACAACTTAGTTGATACTACTGGAACAACTGTTGCTAAAAGTACAGATGGATTAACATTTAAAAACACTGTAGACAATACAAATACAATTGTATTTACTGATATGGTTACTTCAGGAAAAGTTAATGTAACTTCAGCAACTCAAGCAACTGCTGATAATGTTTTTGCAGGAGCAAATGGTGGACTACAAGCAGGAACTTATACTTTTGATTCAGTTAAAAATACATTAGTAGACCAAGCTGGTAATGTAATTGCAAATACAGCTGATGGAAAAACATTTACAAGTGGAGCAAATACTGTATTAACATTAACAACTGCATTAACTGCAACTGATAATACTGTAGTTGTTCATGGTGTTGATGTATCAAACCAAGCATCTGCAAATAAGGCTATAACTACAATACAAAAAGCATTAGATAATGTTTCAGCTCAACGTGCTAGCTTAGGTGCTTACCAAAATAGATTAGAACATACAATAAATAATTTAGGTACATCAAGTGAAAACTTAACTGCATCTGAATCAAGAATCAGAGACGTTGATATGGCTAAAGAAATGTCAACATTCTCAAAGAACAACATTCTTTCTCAAGCTGCACAAGCTATGCTTGCACAAGCTAACCAACAACCACAACAAGTTCTTCAATTATTAAGATAATCTACATTGTAACGAAGAAGACCTTAACTAGTTTAAGGTCTTTTTTTATAAATAAGTTTAATGGTAGTAAGTGGTATTAAATTATGAAATCTTGATGGGAGGGATATTATGAAAATTAGATCTAAGGCTTTTGTTATTTTGTTTACATTCTTTTTTACCCAGGTATTTGTGATATCTAATTTAAATATTGTACATGCGAGTACTAGTACAATTTCAAATGATTATCTAGAGTTTGCTGTGGCTGACAATGGAAGGTTTACAGTAGGGACAACAGGTGGCGACCTGGGAAATCCAAATGATAATAATAAAATAATGCTTTATGGACATCCAATACCAGGTACTTCGTATACTACTATTAAAGTTGATGGAAATGATTATATATATTCACCTGCCACAACAAATACTGATTTTGCAACTTTAAGTAATACTTCAACATATACAGTTGGCAATGTAGTAATAAATCAAAAAATTTCTATTGTGAAAAATTCAAGTACGCAAAAAGAAGATACCGTTGAAATAAAATATACGGCAACTAATAATGATAGTGTTCAACATGAAGTTGGTACTAGAATAATGATGGATACCATGCTTGGAAGTAACGATGCAGCGCCTTTTAGAATTCCGGGGATTGGTGCTGTTACCACCGAAAAAGAACTTACAGGGTCAGACATACCTGAATATTGGCAAGCTTTTGATGATTTGTTAAATCCTACAGTAATAGCCCAAGGAACATTATTGAAGGGTGATAATAAACCAGATAAGGTTCAGTTTACAAACTGGAGACGTATATACAATACAAACTGGGATTATACTGTAGATCCAACCCAATCCAATGGGGATAGTGCAGTGAGCGTTTATTGGAATCCTAAATCCTTGGCTGCTGGAGAAACGAGAGAATACACTACTTACTATGGAATAAGCCAATTTCAGCAGGATTTAAGACCGCCATTAGCATTATCTGTGACAGGGGCAAATAACCTGGAGGTAATTAATGGTTCGTATAATCCTAATCCATTTGCAGTTACTGCATACATAACTAATATTGGCAGTTCAGCAGGTACTGACGTTAAAGCAACTATTAATCTTCCTGCTGGTTTAAGCTTAGCAAATGGTCAATCTGCAACAGTAGCACTAGGTACACTGCAACCAAATCAAGACTCACAGGTTTCTTGGAATGTTCAAGCTGATCCGGCAACCGTAGATAGACACTTAACATATTCTATAGTTTTAGAATCTAGTAATTCGGATACTAAAACTATAAATAGAGATATTTATATACCATCCATTGATTCAGGAATAGATAGTTTATCTATAAATCCAAATGCTGTTACATTAGCGCCTGGACAAAGCAAGCAGCTTACAGTTACAGGTACCAAGTCTTCTGGAAATGTTGTAGATTTGACCCAAAGTACATCAGGTACAACTTACAGCAGTAGTAATACCAATCTAGTGACTGTAAATGAAAATGGTTTAATAAGTATTCCAGTTGGAGCTGCAAATGGAGTTGCTTATGTAAGAGCTTATAATAATGGAAAAGTTACGGCTGCAACAGTAACAATAAGCAGCCAGGGTACAAGTCCAAGCGGCTTAACCATTAATCCAACAACTGTTACGCTCGGACAAGGTGAAACACAACAACTTACTGTAACAGGAACTATGCCCGATGGTAGTATCAAAGATGTAACAAATAGTAGTACAGGAACAACTTATACATCAAGTAATACAGCAGTGGCAACAGTAGATGCAAATGGACTAATTACAGTATTACCAGCAGCAACAGTTGGGTATAAAACTTTAATAACAGCACAAAACGGTGGAAAAGTAGTTAGCTGCACAGTAACAGTAGGAAGTGCATCAGTAACTGTAAATAGTATAAGTTTAGATACAACGGCTGCCACATTAGCACAAGGAGCAACCAAACAGCTGTTGGTAACAGGAACTATGTCTGACGGCAGCACAAAAGATTTAACAAATAGCAGTACAGGAACAACCTATACATCAAGTAATACATCTGTAGCAACAGTGGATACTAATGGATTGATTACAGTATTACCAACAGCAACAGTTGGGTATAAGACTGTAATACTAGCAAATAATAATGGAAAAACAGCAAGCTGCACAGTCACAGTAGGAAGTTCAGTAGTAACTGTAAATAGCATAAGTTTAGATACAACAGCTGCAACATTAGCACAAATAGCAACCAAACAGCTGGTGGTAACAGGCACTATGTCTGACGGCAGTACAAAAGATTTAACAAGCAGCAGTACAGGAACAACCTATACATCAAGTAATTTAGCGGTTGCAACAGTGGATGCTAATGGATTGATTACAGTATTGCCAACAGCAATAGTTGGATATAAGACTGTAATACTAGCAAATAATAATGGAAAAACAGCAAGTTGCACAGTAACAGTAGGAAGTGCAGCAGTAACTGTGAATAGCATAAGTTTAGATACAACAGCTGCAACATTAGCACAGGGAGCAACAAAACAGCTGGTAGTAACAGGAACTATGT
>JAUZPI010000057.1 GCA_030706015.1 Bacillota bacterium | reverse complement strand
CATGGGATTCGGAGGATTTGATATAAAGAGAATGTCCGACGATGAGATTATGGATTTTGCAAATGAATTATTGAGACAATTAAAACTAATCAGCTATAAATTTAAAAAATAATACCTTAAGTTATGGTGGGGTGGGATTTTATGGATTGGATAGATAACTACATATATGGACTATTAGATTTATATAATACCAATGACGTATATGAATTATTTGATAACCTGGGCATTAAAATAATAAAATTAGAGGCCAGTAATATATTATTGCGAAATAATGATGCCTTTTACCACAGACATTACCTGGGAAATGAAATAGTTTTTATTAGAAATGACTTGAATCCTGATTTTGAAAAATTCGTCTTAGCCCATGAACTGGGCCATGGAATAATACATACACATATCTATACTGCTGCCTTTAATAAAAGCCTGATCAACGTTGGAAAACTCGAAAAGCAAGCCAACTACTTTGCCTTTAAACTCCTAAACATAAATCTTGATAGTATTGACTTTGAAGGTTTTACTATAGATCAGGTAGCCTGTTCTTTAAATCTTCCTGTAAGCTACCTAAATCAATTAGTATATTAGAAAATACATATCAAAACACTTTTCAATATTTCATTAATTATACATATTACCAAAAACGTTAAGCCCCTGTAATCTACCAAAATTACAGGGGTTGTTTATATAATGAAGTTTCGTCTTTTTTGTAAATTCTTTAATTATTATACATGGTACGACAAATTATTTACCCCAACTATTATATTATTACCTAAATACACCATCGGAGGTTAATATGATGAATAAAAAGATCAAACTAGCCATAGGTACTATTAGTGCTATAGGTATAATATGCCTTTTTCAGTTTTATAACTTTAAAGTTTTTGCTACAAATAGCACAAAAGACTTAATAAATATAACACCATATGTACAACCTACCCCAAAGGATTTTAAAAAAATTGATAAAAAATCGCCGCTGCCTTTAGATCTTACTCCCTATAATGGATCAATAGAAGAAGTGAAAAGCTTCGTTAAAAAGAGCTTTACAACTTCAGTAGTTGTTCCGGATGAATTAAAGGACGCATATAAAAACTCTAGTGTAGGAACGCCTCAATTTATAAAAAGTAATAATTCAATTACTAATAAAGCTTATGACTATTATATCGTACCACTTATAGAAAATAATCAGATTGTAGGTACCTGTACAGTTATTGTTTATGATGGCCAATTAACAATAGGCTCAATTAGCCAACACGGACTAATAGAAGATAGTGCATTTAATAATGAGGTAAACTCTATCCGTGAAAAAATAAAAAAAGATGCTTCTGAATCACCTAACAAAACAAATGGCGGAAGCTTATGGTACAATTAGAGTAAGACTGGGGGTGAGGTTGTTATAGATAATGTAATGGTTGTATTTGTAATTATCGCCGCATTTTTATTGGTTGCCTTTTTAGGTTGGTTGTTATACAGCTTATCCCAAAGAGACATTTCTAAGATGTATCGTTGGGCATTATATTTATATTCAGTAATCCTACCAATTACCTGCTTTATGTGGATTTATGAATCTATACATATTGGAGAATGGTTTAATGCAAAAATAAACGATTCTGAATTCACCTTTTTCCTAAATGTGTTGATTTTTGCAATGTTATCAGTTTGTTGGTTACTAATATGCCGGTTACGGAATAAGAAGCTAAGAAAATACTGGAAATACGGAATTACATACGATTATAACTTAGATGCCCGTAGAGAAAATGCGGAGGGCCGCTTCGTTACGCTTTTGGTTTTATGTTTAATAGTTTTTCCTGGTTTGGATATATACTTTATAGTTGAGTTTATTAAAAACTATCTCATATAATTTATCTAATAATGTGTAGCGAAAGTAAAAAAAATAACAAAACCTATGTATCATACCATTATTTTTCTTTTGCAATAAATTACTGTATACATATTTAAACTATTTCTTTATATTTTACACAAGTAGACTTAGCTAGAAGGACGCTTCTGCATCATTTAACAAAACAAAAGAAACTTATTTGTGGAGTGATTAAATTTAAGAATAAAGAACTTATTTATTGCCCTAAACACATTTCCATAATAAACTATCTGCATACAATTTTATAGTTGTGCGTGGGCAGCTGGTATCGCTATCCCTTTTAGGAGGGAGGTGATACATATGTATGAATTGGTTATGGCTATATTTGCAGCACTTTCATTCTTGGTGCTTTTTATAAACCTAATAATCGTACTAATAAAAAACATAAAAAAGTAGCCCACCGACGCAAATGGTAATGGCTACTTTTTTAATACGAAAATTTAGTTATACCAGTTGTCTAAGACAACTAGAATTGTATACTGCAGGGTGTTGGTAGCACCCTGTTTTTATCCGATGGCTACCGACCGTAATACTCCCGCTTCTACAAGCGGGAGATAACGGTCGCTACGCCCCTGGATAACGATTTCTAAGTGTCTTTGACACTAAGAACTCTGTTTATTATAGCTACTTTTGATTAAATTATATTATATATTTATTAACATATCAACACATATATTAAATGTCGCATTAACTATCATTTCATAATTATGCTCATTTAACATTCTAATTATTCAATTTTCACATTTAGACACTTCTACTCAGTACTTATGTACTGTAAATTAATTTAGTCTAACTAAATTGATGCCATGGACAATTCCCAAAATATAGAACATCCATTAGTTCAATCTTATATTAATCATTCTGACACAAAATTAAAGAGTTTTAGCCTTAGAAAAGCAATTTATGTGTAGTTTGTATCAAATGTTTGAAAATTTACATTATATCGTGTATTATTGAATCAGTAGGCAATCCCATTTTTTACAACTCAAGGAGATGATTAAAAGATGTTCAAATTGGGTAGTTATTTACTATATCTAACCTTATCTCAATTAATAGCCGTAATTTTATATACTGAATCATTACCAGGTGTAGGCATACATTATGCACTTGCTAATATACACCCACTTGTAACCTTTATAATATTTGCTGAGCTAATTTTTGCAGGATATTTAATGTATAAGGGATACCATAAATTTCACAAAATAGACCAGTTACGGGATTTATGATTTTCCAAATTTACATATCAAGTTAGAGGTAATTCTTTAAAAAACATAACAAAGAACGAATGGCATCCATTTAAACCTCCTTCACTTTTCCCTTCGATAATATTTTGCGTATACTCATATCATTTATTTTGTTAATATTTATCCACTATTGGTTAATTCTTAATTACTTTAGTATAATATTATTAGTCACAACCGAAGAATATGAAGACCTAGTGAAAGGATGGGGGCTAAATGAACATTGAAGAAATAGTATTTGATAATTATGTTATTTGTCCATTATGTAAAGAGCGTATGAAATCTCTTAGTGGGGCACATCTCAAGTACAAGCATGGTTATTCTGGATTAAAAGAATTTAAGATCGAATTTGGTATTCCTATGCATAAGGCATTAGTATCAAATAATGTAAGAAACGAAATGATTAATAAGGGAAAATCAAGAGCTAATTGGTTTAGGGAAAATGTTATGAAAAAGGGAATTGAATATACTAAATCTACATATAGTAAAAAAATGGATGTAGTTCCCAAGGAAATTCGCATCCATGCTGGTAAGCTAAGAAAAGGACAACCTAATGAATGGACAAAAAAGCATATTTCAGATATGGCGCAAAAAGGTTGGTTGGATTTACATATAGCTGCTGAAATAATAGGTATTTCTTACAACTATACTCGGAAATGTGCATCTGATGGCAGATTGCAGGTTATAATTGAGAAAGGGATTAGATTTACAAAGAAAGAATGGATCGACGAAGCTATAAAGCTCTTAGAAAAAAATAGAATAAGATGTGAATTGTATAGGAAGCAGTTTGGTCAAATGAGAAAAAAAGATTGAGAATTTAAAGAACTTTTAGGTGTAACATTACTTCATCAATCAAAGTCGTGAATATTTGTTACTACTGCAGATCATTTTTGAAAAAAACACTAAAAAGTTACTAAACATAAAATAAATATTTAAAGCCAGTAATCGCAAAATTACTGGCTTTTCTCGTGGTGCACCTGAGAGGATTCGAACCTCCGGCCTGCGGTTTAGGAAACCGTCGCTCTATCCTGCTGAGCTACAGATGCATAGTTCCATCAATAAAATATTTTAATACAATGAGTCTATAATGTCAATGCTGCCTTTATAGTTTACCCTATTTTATCCATAATAATCATTCAAACAAACCTTTCTTCCAATACTTACTCTTCTTTCACTTACTAATTATTTTTTCTATTCTTACGATGAATATTTTAGTGTTTAAAATAAGATAATGTACTTATACGGATTAAATCCTAGAATACAAAGCAAAATTTCAGAAAGTTCGTAATATATCTACCATTTACGAATTTACATGTAAGTAATATTTTGGTATGATTGCTACATGGAACAAATATTTACCATTGGAGGTTTTACTATGATAGATGAATTAAAAAAGGTTATACTTGCTGGCTTAGGTTCTGCGGCCTATACTTATGAAAAGGCTACGAAGGTTCTTGATGACATGGTTGAGAAGGGTAAACTTACCATGGATGAAGGAAAAGAATTGTCTCAGGAATTAAAAAGAAATATGCAGGAAAAAGCACAAAGCATAAAGCCACTTACAAAGGAAGACTTAGTAGCTGCACTAAACCAAATGAACTTTGTCACCAAAGAGGACTTAGCAAGTATAAATGAGAGATTAACTAAATTAGAAGAAAGTTTAAAATAGCCTAAAGCCCCAACGTTTAGTTAGGGCTTTAAGTTTTAAAAGATGTAGCGCTAACATTGGAAAGAGGTAATAGCATGAAACGGAACCCTGTTCAAAGATTTAGAGAAATAGTTAAGGTACTTGCCTATTATGGTTTTGGATTTATTGTAGACTCAAAATTGAATAAAGATCATAGATCTCCTGCAAACTTAAGAAAAGCCATTGAGGAACTAGGACCAACCTTTATTAAGATCGGCCAAATTTTGAGTACAAGACCAGATTTACTTCCAGTGGATTATATAAATGAACTTTCAAAGCTTCAGGATAGAGTTCCAGCCGAAAGACTTGAAGATATCAGCAGGGTGTTCCATGATGAAATTCACGAATCCTTAGAGGATGATTTTTTATATTTCGATAAAGAGCCTATCGCCTGTGCGTCTATTTCACAGGTTCATAGAGCCATCCTTAGAGATGGAAGGCATGTTATTGTAAAGATACAAAGACCTGATATTTATGAAAAAATGAGTCTTGATCTGTCCATTTTATATAAGATAGCCAACTTAACAAGTGCTAAATTTAACGACGCTCTAATTGACCCAAAAGAGGCCTTAAATGAATTAATGGAGGCTACAAAATTAGAATTAGACTTCACCAATGAAGCCAAAAATATTATAAAATTTAAAGACTTAAATAAAGATGTGGCATTTATATATACACCATTTATCGTACCTCATCTCTGTACTTCTAGGGTTATTACTATGGAATACATAGATGGCATTAAGATTAATGACAGCAGCAAACTGAAAGCGGAAGGTTATGACTTAGAGGATATAGCAAAGAAGCTTGCCCTTTCTTATTTTAAACAAGTGCTGGATGACGGCTTTTTTCACGGAGACCCCCATCCAGGAAACTTATTAATAAGAGATAATAAGATATGCTATATAGACTTCGGCATAATGGGCTGCATTAGTAAGGGAACGAAATCCGCTCTTTTTGATATGCTAATAGGTATCGGCTATCAGGATATAAACAAAGTATCTTCAGCAATTATGGCCATAGGAATAAAGAAAGGTTACATAAATAGAAATCAGCTATACGAAGATATAGAATATTTACTAAACAGCTATTTATCTACATCCCTTGAAAACATAAAAGTATCTTTAGCTCTTCAAGAAGTGTTTGATTGTGCTAAAAGAAACAACCTTAGAGTACCTAAGGATTTAACCCTCTTGATGAGAGGCATGGTAATAATTGAAGGGGTAGTGGCTAATATTGCACCAGAATTAAAAATAATTGATGTAGCCATCCCCTATGTTAGATCCAGCGGCAAGTCTTCCATACTCAAAGATCTAAAATTTGAGGAAGCTCTGCTGCGATCTTATGTTTTCATAAAAGATAGCTTCAAACTACCCTCTAAGCTTTTAGAACTTACAGATACCATAACCAGCGGACGCTTAAAGCTTCAAATGAAGCATACAAACATTGATAGGCCTATAAACGAACTTAATAAGATGGTTAATAGAGCTATCTTTGCTATTATAACTTCATCAATAATAATTGGTTCATCCCTAATCATTCGTTCCAACGTAGGACCAAAAATATACGATATATCTTTAATAGGAATACCAGGCTTCATCGTAGCCGGCATCATGGGCCTCTGGCTCCTAATCTCCATAATGAAATCAGGAATGATGTAATCAAATTAACCCTCTCGAGCTCAGCTCGAGCGTTCATTCATTAACCTATGTGGGGCTTTTTTCTCCTGCTTAAACGATTGTTTTATAATGCGCTCGCACACAAATTAGCCCTCCCCGTCTCAGACGGGGCTTTCATTCATTAACCTATGTGGGGCTTTTTCTCCCTGCTACAATATGCTCAATGTGTTGCGCTCATAATCAAGTCATCCCTCTCGATCTCAGATCGAGCGTCCATTCATTGACCGCTATGGGGTTATTATCGCGTATAACCTCATAGTTTTTACGATGCGCTCGCACACAAATATTCTCTCCTCATCTCAGATGAGGCTTTCATTCATTGACCGCTATGGGGTTTTTATTATCTTCAACCTCATAGCTATTTCAAATGCGCTCACACACAAATATTCTCTCCCCGTCTCAGACGGGGCTTTCATTCATTAACCGCTATGGGGTTATCATTGCCTATAACCTCATAGTTTTTACGATGCGTTCACACACACAAGTTACAGCCTTACTTCACCACTATTTATTCAAAGACTTTATATATTTCACATCTCTAAATCTCATAGCAGACCAGTCATTATCGATAGCTACAAGAGTAACCCCTAGGAAATTATAAGGTGATATTGCATCTACTAACACGTCTCTTTTGCAATCACTTTTATATTTCTTTGAAGTTCCCTTAGGGTAGCATATCCATAAATATCCGTCACCATCTAAGGCACTTGTTACATCTTCAATTACACTCTTTACTTCATCCATGCTTTTTACAAACACCTGGATAAATTTATATGTACCCTTTATCTCAGTATGAATTTCTGAATTAATATCTTTTAAAACATCCTGATATTCCTCTGGTGCATTTAATATTAACACCGGATTTTGCTCTGTATATTTTATCTTCTTTAATACTGGATTCATACGCACACCTCTCTCCTCGTCTCAGACGAGGCCTTTCATTCTTGACAACCTTAGACCCTATATTATCTTATACCTGAAATAATTTATGCTACTCTCCCTATCTAAAACTCCTTTCTATATAAGAAAAGCCATTATCTAAAGATAATGACCTTAACCTATTATACCATTTAAAATGTACCTCATTAAATTATCAATAATTGATTCGATATCTTTTTTCTCTTCATTCATAAGTTCATAAACAGCCGCTGAACACAATGTTCCAAAGAAAGTATATGCCATAAATGAAGTTTCACCTTTTTTAATAACTCCAGCGTTCATTGCCTCTCCTAAGTATTTTTCGATACCTTGAATATAGGCTCTAATAACATCTCTTAATTGAAGCTGTCTTAGCTCCTGTCCCCACAGCTGACTCATAACAACTTTAAAAAAATCCTTGTTTTGGTGTAAAACGCTTAATTGAACTCTGCAAATACCTCTAAGCTTTTCAATAGGGTCCTCTACTTCACTATTAGCAATTTCTACTTGTTCCTTAATTAGATTCATTCCTTCAGTTATGATATATTTAAAGATTTCTTCTTTACTTTTAAAATGATAATATAAAGTGCCTTTTGCAACACCCGCAGTAACTGCTATTTCATCCATAGTGGCGCCAGTATAACCTCTTTGAGAAAATACCTTCATAGCTGAATCAAATATTGTTTTTTTGGTTTTATTCATATCACCACTCCACACACCCTCAAATTTATCTGACGACTATGTCACTAGACAATTATACCAATCATCACAGCTTTTAATAAGCTTTTGTATTGACCAGTCAGTACAAATATATCACTATTATACTACTTTATAATTATTATACAATATCTTTTTTCAAATTATCAGATATTACTAGCTATTTTTTTATGTATTTACCTTTTTCTTCTTTGACATCATATTTATTGAAGCTTATAATTTATAATAGTCTTATTCTCTGATTGTGAGGTATATAATAATGATAAAAATTTATAATAGGGTTACAAAGGACTATGAGGTAGAACAGGTGGCCGGTGAACGTTACTTAAATTGGACTTACTCCTCTCCAGTAGGCATGAGTCTTCTTGAGGCTTTTATTAAGAAAAGCTTTTTCTCAAAAGCCTATGGTTGGTACTGCGATAGAAACTTTAGCAGCAAAAAGATATCAAAATTCGCCTCAGAATTTAATATAGATATGTCCATTAATGAAAAGAAGTCTAATGATTTTGGCTCTTTTAATGACTTTTTCTCAAGGAAATTAGTGCATGATGCTAGACCTATTTCAAAAGAATCCGGTGATTTTATTTCACCTGGTGATGGAAGGCTTTTAGCTTACACAAACATAGCTTTAAACAACCTAATTCAAGTTAAGGGTTTTACATATAGTCTTTATGACTTAGTTCAAGATTCTGATACAGCTGAAAAATATAAAGATGGCATCTGCATGGTACTTAGGTTATGTCCTACTGACTATCATAGGTTCCACTTCATTGACAGCGGTACTTGCAGCCCTGCTTTTAAAATTCAAGGCAATTATTATTCCGTAAATCCAGCTGCTCTAAGTAAGGTTAAAAATCTTTATTGTGAAAATAAACGTGAATGGAGCATTTTTAGTTCAGACAATTTTGGCGATATACTCTATGTAGAGGTAGGTGCAACCTGCGTCGGATCCATTATACAAACCTATAAGCCTGGAGAGAGATTAAACAAGGGCGATGAGAAAGGTTATTTCAAATTTGGCGGCTCTACTGTGATTATTTTTGTTGAAAAAGATAAAATAAAAATTGATGATGATATAATATCCCAAACCCAGCTAGGAATTGAAACCAAAGTCCTTATGGGGGAAAAAATCGGTTCAAGAATATAAAAAAATGCAGTATATCTGCTATTACTCTTTACAATAAAGGATAATGGCATCATACTGCATTTTTTACTTTAATTGGCTAGTCATATATTTTCCTTTAGGATTTAGTTCCTTGGAAACCTGTTTAATTTCCATACTAAGCTTAGTGCTAATAGTCTTATATTGATCAGCGGATATCTGCTTGTTTTCATACATATTCTCATAGCATTGTAATAATAGTGAATAACTATTAATATCAAATCTTCGCAATTCTTTCACCTTTTTAAAATTCTGCTCAGCGCTATTGAATTCTTTTAGGATTAAATCTATCTGTCCTGCTGTCTCATAAATCCTAGGGTCATCCTTTCTCATATCCAGGCACTTTTGTATATTGACCTTTGTTACATTTAGGTACTTAGAATCCTTTGTATCCTGGTAGTTTTTAAAGCTCCATACTGCCAGCTTTTCATAGTATCTTGAAGGCTCATATGGAAATACTTCACACAATTTAAGTATATTATATGCTGATTTAGTATCATCCTTATCAGCACAATTAACTGCAGCATTATATATTACCTGGCTTGGAATAAATACAATAACTATAATCAATATCACTGCCATTATTACTGTGCATGCCAATCTTACAGAAGAGGAAACCCCTGTTAATCTGTTATCATTATCTATATCTAACTTACTGCTATCCTTCAATGCATTTCTACGTGTCTTTTTTTCTAACTTAGATACCTTTTCTTCTTCCTCAAGGTTGGCTGTGGTAAATATACTTAAACACATAAACAATATTATATTCATATATACAAAGCTCATTGTAAAATCCAACATGGAGTGTGTTAGTATCATTACAGTAATGAGAAAATATATGCTTCTTAGTCTTTTGTTCCTATATGCCTGCACAATACAATATACAATAAAAATAATACAAGCTGCTAAAAACTCTACTCCAAAATCCACAGCAAGCTGTAAAAATCCATTGTGAATATATCTAATACCATAGCTGGCTGACTGGTAAATAAACTGCCTGCTTTCATAGGTACCAGCTCCAATACCCATCAGATTATTCCTGATAAGTTTTAATGCATCTTCATAAAAAACAAACCTTTCTTGAAGCTGTGCTGTGCCTATGCCTATATTCGTCAATCTACCGAAGCTTACTTTAACTAACACACCTATGGCAGCTGCTATACTTACAGCTATCGCTATAAATACACCCTTCTTTATATGATATTTCTCATTCTTAAAAAACACTGCAAAAATAGCAATAGGGCAAAGCAAAAATAAGAATAAGTATTGTCTAGTTAATAGTAAATAACCAAGAATCAAGGCACTAATATTAAATATTAATATATCTATAATCAAGTTTCTTCTCTTGCTGCATAATAACCATATTCCAAACAGCAATGCTATAAGATATACTATTACCCCGCCTCTAGACTGAGTTAAAAATAGTGCAATTGTAAGCATCAATACTCCAAAACGGTTTAGATAACTATTATATTCTTTATAAATTTCAAAATAAAATATAACTATGCATACAGCGAAAAGCAATGCAGATGCGTTGGCGTAATTAAGTAATCCATCTAATCTTATATCAGAATTAAATAAATACTTTACAATGGACGCAATAGAACACATCACCCCGCCATAAAACAAAGCTCTAATACTCTTATCTACTTCTTGTTTTTTTAAAAACTTAACTACTAAAAACACAATTATTCCTGATAAGAAATAAAATCCATTCAGAAAACTCAGTACCTTATCTCTTGATAAAAATACACTTATAAAACCAAGTAGTATAAGTGTTATCATTACTATAGCCATAACTTTAAATTGTTTGGAGCTTACTATGGCTCTGTGATCTTTACTAAATAAATATTTTAAAAATAAAGCCGACATTATAATAAATACTACTGGATTTATAACTTCTGGAAGCACCTTATTATACGGAATCAAGGCTATTATAATTAGTGCAATAAATATTGCATTCTTCTTTATAATGGATATTATATTTTCCATATGTCATCACCTCAAAGGGTAAGTGTCAGACCCAAGCTGAGCCTGACACTTAATTTTAATACTTTGAATTATAATATGATGCTAATTTTGCAACATCTTTTATGTCTATTACATTATCACTGTTTTCAATATTACATCTTCCATCCCAATCAGGAGATATACCTTTCTGTTTTCCCATGTCTTTAGAAACAAGAACAAGGTCATAAATATCAACTATTCTATCAAGGTTTATATCACCGCTTACTAATAAACCAGCATTGTTTATAGTTATTGGGGTTATTGCACTTGAGAAATTACCTAATATATCTTTACCTATGTTAATTCTAAGTTCAGATTCACCCTTTAGATAATTTGGTATTATTAATCCACTGAAGGATTTTATCACCGAACTTCCATGCATAATGTCCACGGATGCAGTAAAGTCTGAACTTGTAAATCCATTAAGAGTTACTGCTCCATCCTTTACTATTGTATTTACGGTCAACGCTTCTCCTGAATTATAGCTTGACTTACTAGGAGCTACAGATACATTAATACTGCTGCCAAAATTAATGGCTGCACTTGTACCACTGCAATCTGCGACATAATTTCCTGTAATGTCATTTTGAACACCATTAAATCTAAACGCTGTATTAATCGTATACGTATCTTTATCTACATATACGCTCTTATCTGCTAATTCAGAATACTTAACTCTATTATCCAATGTACTTCCTGATTTTGTTATATCAAATATAGTTTCATATGGATTCTTAGCAAAATTATTAGTCAGGCTTAATTTACATACATTAGATAAATCAAAATTATATGAACTTGAAGCTGAGGTTATACTTACAGTTCTGTTAAGTATATAGTACTTACCACTACTGTCATATCCACTTAATGTCATGTTATAGGTTCCTGGTTGAATATATATGGAACCATTTCCAGTACTGCCTAATTTACAAGAAATATTTTTATACTTTCCATCAGTTAATTTTAATGTTCCATTAGCAATTCCGCTAACTGTGAAATTGAAAGCATCTGATGGTGCTTGAATACTCCATTGTCCATTTGAGTATGCTAGAGTTTCTTGCAATGCTCGTACATAATTATAAGTAGAATTACCACACTCATACACAGTATATGACTTGCTGGTATCTAAGATACTGGCTGGTACCTTTCCGCCATCGTTAGTTCCCATAGAATAAACTAAATTACTGCCATCATAAATATCAAGCCTTTTTCCAGTATCTAGATAACTATTTTGAACATTAACAAACGATGATGCATTCGCTCCTATATATACCTTTTTATTAATAATATTTATTTGACCCAAAGAAGAAGTCTGATAAATATTTAAATCATAAAAACCTTCTGCAAGTTGTGGTATTACTAATGCATTGCTGCTAATAGAAGTGGTATTTTTTACAACACCATTTTGTGAAAATGCAGCTGTCATAGCTGTAGTGCCATAATTACTAGTAGTAAATCCATCCGTATCGTGTATGGCGCCTGCATTAATATAAATATTATCACCTACACTTAAGCAGGAACTTATAGCTGCTGGTTGGTTGTTCCAATCTGTTGCATATAAAGGACCTTTACCAAAGTGAACTTCAGTTATATCGTCACTTACTACAAAATCATCCTTCCCAAAATCAGCATATGAATATGGTGACCATTTCTCTAAATCAAAATAAATTGCTTTATACTTCATTTTGGTTACATATACATACTTAGGAACAATTTCATATCTAATATATGAAGTTGATACTTCAGGTGCAATTTCTATAGCATCGTATGAAAAAGGTCCATCATATACTGGAATTAATTTTGAAGTATTGATACCATCAAATAATATACTATTTGTAGTACTTAAATCTGCATCCTGTTTGTATAGGCGATATGAATCCATATGGCCTCCGCTACTTGTAAGCTGTAAATTCATCTCAAAACTATATATACCCTTATCAATATATAGATTAAAATTATTATAACTTGGCCAAATTTCAATACTAGGTCCTATATAGCCACTTCCATTCGTTGTAGTATTAAAGTCTTTTTCATATATTTGTGTATTGTTTAAATGAACTTCAAAGTCTCCATATGCATCACCGCTATCTCTTAATTGAGTTTTCATATTCACTGTTTGTGTATTAGAAGCACCATAGGATGTACTTGCCGGATTATAATCTCTGTAGTATATAAATGGTTCATTTGTATCAGCTGTATTTCCCGATATTATAATCTTATAGCTGATACCTGCTTGTAATGATGCTGTTTTAATAAGAGTAGTACCATATTTATTTATTGATGTACTTAAGTTCTGGCTAAACCAAGTACTTTGTTGAGTACCTATTATAACTTTTCCACCTGCAGCAGGTTTTCCAAGAGGATCTGTAATTGTTACTGCACTATAACCTGTACCATCAATATTAATGTCATAATCACTACTTACAACAGTACCCAAGCTTCCTAAATCTAATGAAAAATGAATCTTAGCTGCTCCTACTACATTTGAATTTAAGTAAAATTGATATTTGTCATTTAATTGACTTCCTCTTAGTGTGTCTACAACATTACCATTTTGAGTTACAACTGCACTTAAAGAACCCATATTACCTAGCTGAACATTGTTTCCGTATTCATCAGTAACTGCTATTGACGCAGTAATTTGGCCATCAGGTGTATAGGATGAACTATCTAAGGCTCCTGTAATACTATACTTCTTCCCCATATTTATTGTGTTTGTCTGACCTGCTTGTGATTTAATAGTTCCACTATATCTTATACTATTTCTGTAGCTGCTGTCATAAACGTATGCATTATAGGTTACAGTGGTTAATGGTGTTACATATATAGCTGAAACATCATTTCCTAAATAATAAGTACTATTATCACCTGAAAAGCTTAAATTACAGCTGTAATTTGTACCATTTCCATTAATCTTTATACACCCTAAGGTTGAGGAATTAAAAGTAACATCAGTATCAGCTGTTAAATTAACAGCTTGTACTAAATAATACCTACTACTGCTGTCAAGACTATAATCATTTATATTATTTATGGATACTGTATATGTTCCTGAAGCTACATATAAATTCTTCTCACCGCCGCCGCTTAGATAATCACTGTAGTAATTTCCATTTCCTTGTACATTAAAGCTGCTGTTTGCAAGATTAATGCTGCCTGAACTATCCCCAGTAATTATATGAAGCTTTTTCAGCACACTAATTGATTTATTTATAACTATAGTTCCGCTGCTATCTTGAGTAATAGAATCAGGTGAATATATAGCCATATCCGCACTATTTTGTTGATTATATGCTTTGATAACTATATCTGAAGCGTTTTGAATAGCACCCTTCTTGGTGTATATATAACCATTGCTATCTGTATAAAAAGAACTTCCCATAGTTCCTTTTATTGTTACATTAGCTTTAACTGCTGGCTGAGTTACATCAAAAGGATTCATTATTCTTATTCTCTGTAAATTGCTGCTGTCTACATTAGCTGCGAATGTATTTCCTGATACATTTGTGGCATCCTTAGGCAGCATAATAGCAACATTATAAGTACCGCTGGCCATGTTTGGATCATTGTATGTTGCACTACTTATTGTTGCATATCCTTTTGTTTGATCATATTGAGTGCTTCCAACAATGCTTCCACTTGAATTAGCTATATTTAAATAAATTGGCAGATCATTTTTGAATTCATTCATAAAATTATATAAATTATCGCTATAAACAGAACTTAAATTATATCCTCCTGATGTTACAGTATAGCTGTTACTTATAGCATCTGGCAGGCTTACATTTTCAGAGGTATTAGTCATTTTAAACACAAAATCACTTAAATTAAAGGTGTAATCACCTGTTACATTTTGATTTACACTATAGTAATTATAGTAATACAGCTTTCCTGATGCAGCATCAAAAGACTGTAAAGAAAAGTTTGTTACTAAGGTACTTGAAGAAGAAACAAGTGTTGTTTGTCCTTTTTTAATGTTTAATGAATCATACACATTCTGACCATTTATACTTAAATTCAGCCTGGTATTTGCTGATATAAACCCTTTTAAGTTTGTAACATTAAAGCTTAGTTTTGCTGCTCCAGCTGTTGCTAATTGAGCTGTGGAATTAGTATCGTTGATTGTAAAATTATTATAAAGCAAATACCCATCAGCTTCATCTTTTAATTTGATTCCATAAGAACCTTTATCTAAATATATACTTGTTAATCCATTACTATCTATTGAGCATTCACTTGCATATATTGTGTTTCCATATATACCTGTATATATTTCTATATCTGACTTTTGAACTATACTCTGTTTTGATGTATCATCTAATTTTATACTTATTTGTTTTGCAGTATTGCTGCTATTATCTATAACAAGGCTGGATGCTGGTACCGCTGGAAGAGGTCTAGAATAATAAAACTTATATCCTCCAGTACTTGAATCAATTAAATTACTATTACCAGTTATATTAATAACATAATTACTGCTGAAATAACTTTTATCTAAGCTAAAAACTGCACCATTTGCTGTCGTATTATAGTCTGCGTCACCGCTATAAACCATCTGGTTTCTTGCGGTGTCGTATATACTATAATAAACATAATAGTTTGTCATGCTAGTAGAAGGAGCTTTTACAGTAATATTAACTAAATTCGTAGTTCCTCCAGTATTACTTGAGCTATTAGCTGTGTAAGTAAAACTAAATGGATCACTGGTTATAACACCAAGTGGACCAAAATCGGCACTAGCTTTAATGTTGTATGTTCCTGAACTGAGGCTAGTACCCAGATCATATGATATATAATATGAATTCAAATCAAAACCTTGCTGACCTATTTTATTGCCGCTGCTGTCATAAAGAGTGCATAATTGATTTGCATAACCTCCACTTAATTTATGATTGTAGGCATCCTGCATACTTATTTGCAGCGGAACATATCTGCTGTCTTGAGCATAATAACTTCTTGTAACGTTTATACTAGGCTTACCATAGGTTAAGGTCATAGCATTGCTGCTTGTATTTATATGTTCAGGGATATATTGAAATTGCCATACCTTATTATTGTAACTTATATCGTATCCATAATAATAAGCATAATCCATTCCCTTTGACAGATAAACAGCATTATTTTTTACACTTACTTTAGTAAGCTCATAATTTCCTTTGTCATCCACTCCTTTTATGGAGAATGACTGACTACTTGAACCTGAATATGCATTGTTTGTAATGCTAACCTTTGTAACAGAACTGTCTACTGCAAAGCTTATTTTACTTATTCCTTTTATTGATTGAGGGAAGGTCTTATCCAATATATATCCTTCACTGACATTAACCAACCTAATATCTTTATTTACTTCATCAGTTACGTAAATATATCCGTTACCATTGGAATCAAACACATTTTGAAATTGTTTTCCACCATCAATACCATAATAAATATCTGAACCTGTTAATGGGGTATTATCTGCTTTAACCGCAGAAATATTAACAGTTCTTAGGTTTGTTTTATCAATTACTGAAGGTACGTTTGAACTATTTATAGTCATTTGGAAAAATACCGGGTGATTAATTCCTGTAGTTTGATCTACATTATCACTTGTATACTGTACAGTATAATTTGTGTTTGGTATTGTATTATAAAAAGTAACCTTTCCATTATCATCAGCTAAATCTGAGACAGTTTTTCCATTGCTTTGTGTTAAATACACTCTAGTACCTTTGGTAAGTACATTTCCATTTATGTCTTTAATATTTAATGCAATGTAATTTGAACTAGATTTGTATTCTCTTATGTATCTTAAATCAGTATATACGGCTCCTGAGCTGTTATAGGCTTTTACCGCAATTTTATTAGCTCCTTCAGCTAAATCAGCTGCTAATATACTTTGATTATAGTATGTACTTTTATCACCTGTAATAGTTTTATAAGGCGTAGTTGAATCATTTAGATAAACTTCTAGTTTAGAAATACTTGCTGGATCTAGGGCTTTTACCTTTAGTTGCACATCGCTATTACTGTTTGCTCCGGAGTATGGAGTTACAATTTCAATCAGCGCAGAACTTGAATTAAGAAGTTTATAGCCATTTAACATTCCATAACCTGTATCATGGTTATACATTGTATCACCTGGCCAATACCCTCCAGTTGAGTTTTTTAGCATATTGGATATTTGTCCAGAATTATATGTAGGATACTTAATCTCTGCTAATGCGGCAGCTCCAGATACTACAGCAGCAGAAAAAGAAGACCCGGTTACATTACAATATGTATTACCAATTGTTGCTGTTCTTCCATTACCATTTGCAGCTATTGTTATTGCTTTTCCATAATTGCTTTTATAACTGCTGTTAGCTACAACTACGGTACCTTCAACATTATTAGGCCAATAATTTTCAGCATAATCATGCTCATCACCGGCTGATGAGATAACTAAACAGCCCTTACTTTGAGCATATGTCACAGCATCAGCTATAGCTTTAGAGTATCCTTCACCATTAATACTTACATTTATTATTGCTGCTCCGTTATCTGCAGCGAATTTTATTCCTTGAGATACATTAAAGCTTGTACCATTTCCATTACTATCAAGAACTTTTACAGGAAGAATCTTAACATTAGCGTTACCTGCAACACCAAGAGTACCTGTTCCATCACTAGTTCCAGTACCTGCAATTACACCTGCCACCTGAGTTCCATGACCATTGTCATCATTTGTGGTTGTATTGTTTGATACATAGTTGTACCCACTTGTTAGAACCTTTCCCACAAGGTCAGGATGAGCTGTACTTACACCACTGTCTACTACACCTATAATAACCTGCTTCTGATTTGCTAATGCTGGAAGCAGTGACCAAGCTTCTTTAATATTTGAGTAATTTAAAAAATCTGAGTTGCTGTTAACAGCTGCTGTATCGCCCTGTTTTTTACCTAAAGCATTTACTTCTGCAAACTCTACATTACTATCGTTCTGAAGTTTAGCTATTGCATCACCAACTACTTCCGGCTTAACTTCAACTAAAACTTCTTGTCCATTCTTATTAATTACGTTTCCGTTTAAGTCTTTTAAAGTTTTTAAATAATCCTCATTGCTAGTATCTTTTACTTTAAGAATTACTTGTCCAGGAATTGCATTAAGCGGTTTTGACGCCTTTTTTAATTCCTCAGCTTTTGCAGTAAAAGCTGTACCTTGAAGTATTGTTGTTACTATAAAAATATAAGTCATTACAATACTAAATATCTTCCGTGGTTTCCACATTTACCTTCCCCCTTTATACAATAATGTAATAATCTAGAGTATGGTTAACAATTAATACCCTATATTACCTATTTTATATTAGAACTTATATATCTTACAACGAAATTCTTATATATTTTTGCATAAAACATATATATTGTATTATTTACCTATAGTTTCACTAAATTTCAAACCGACCCAAGATATAGTACAGCTACAAATATACATAATTTTATCTGTGTATAGAGATAATATATCTGTAATTTAAAATGGAGGTGTTCATATGCGAAGACTATCAGAAAGTGAAGTACTATCCTTAAGAGAAATACTTCAATCAGAAACAGTAGCATTACAAGGTGCGAAGGCTATGCAAGCAGTAGCTACAGATCAAGATTTAAAAAATCAAATCTCATCTAGCATTACTGCAGCAGAATGTAGAATAAAGGGAATTCAACAATTTATAAGCGAAAATGAAATTCTACCATCAGGAGGTGTTCATTAATATGTCAATAGTAAGCAATATAGTTGGAGATAAAACAGTGATGAATGATCAAACTATAGCTAATGAAATGTTAATAGGAGCTAAAACTAGCGCTACTATGTATCTTAATGCTGCACTGGAATGTGCTACTCCTGAATTAAAATCTATGTATTCAAGTAATTTAAATCAAATACTTAGCGGACACTCTGCCGCAACAGAATTGGCTGTAACCAGAAAGTGGTATAGACCATATGAAAAACCTGAGCAACAATTAGCTGATGCTTATAAACAATCAGTTTCAGTAGTTGAATTAGCCGGCAGCAGATAATTTTAGTAGTTTCCTTTCATTTATTTATCATATAAAAAAACTGTGTATTATCTGCATAACCCAGATAACGCACAGTTTTTTATTTTACTTCTTTATTCCGCCCTTTAATCCGCCTTGTAATGATAACAGGTTAGTGTCATAAGTGAACATAAGTTGTTCCTTTTCTCTTCCCTTTTTAAGAGCAAGCTTCACCATTTCATCCATTAATCCTTCAAAGCTTAAGCCTGTTGCTTCCCATAGATAGAAAGCTAAGGATCCTGGAATTGTGTTTAATTCATTTACATAAACAGTATCTGTATCTCTATCTATCATAAAGTCTATTCTTACTACACCAGAACAGCCTAGTGTTTTAAAGGTATCTACTGCCAGAGTTTGTATTTCCTTTGACACTTCTTCTGGAAGGTTCGCAGGTATCTGTCTTGTAGCACCGCTCATACCCTTTGTACCGCTGCTCATATATTTATCTTGATATGTTAATATGTCTTTACTGCTTACTGGTTCTTCACATACTGAAGGCTTAGCGCTTTCAAAGTCTCCTAAAACTGAACAGTTGATTTCTCTTAAATTAACTACCATCTTTTCAACTAGTACTTTATGAGCAAAGCTTTTTGCTTCATTTACTGCTTCTTCTAATTCATCTCTGTTAGCTGCTTTCTTAACGCCAACACTTGAACCAGTATTTGCAGGTTTAACTATAGCTGGGTAGCCAACTTCTTTTTCTATCTTTTCTATTATAGAATTTTTGTCTTTTAACCAATCTGTTGAGTAGAACCATATACAATCTAAAACAGGTATTCCTGCTTCTTTCAATAGCTTTTTAGAAACAACCTTATCCATACCTAAAGCTGAGGATAAAACGTCACAGCCTGCATAAGGTATACATATAGATTCAAAATATCCTTGAAGAGAACCATCTTCTCCATTTGTACCATGTATTACAGGGAAAGCTACATCTAAAGTTGTAATTACATTATTGCTGAATTTGCTTAATGGATATTTAATTAATAGTCTGTTGTTTCCATCAAACTCTATCATGATTTGCTTACATTGTTGTAGTAATGCTTTCATATCTTTGTAGTTATCTATGTCAAGTAGTGCCTCTCCAGTATAAAATACTCCTTGCTTAGTGATGTATACTGGAACAACTTCATATTTATCCTTACTTATTGCATGCATTGCTTGAAGAGCTGATATTACAGATACCTCATGTTCTACTGATCTTCCTCCATAGAAGAAACCAACCTTTATCTTCATTAAAAAACATCTCCTTAAATATATTCTAAAGCAGTGAAACTGTGCTTATTCGTTATAATCATCTGGTAAATCATTTTCTAAAAGAACTACGCTGCCTGGAACAGCTATCTCTCTTAAATGAGCAAGAGCTTCATCTAAATTAGCTGCCACATAATATTTATCCTTAGCAAAACCACTCTCATTTAAGCCGTCTTGAATAGGTTTTGTCTGCTTGTTTCCTACTAATATTATATAATCGCAGGACTCTGCTGCGTAAGTTCCAAACTTCTTATTAAGCTCGTATTCCTTATCTCCAAGCTCAATCATACCTGGGGTTACTAATATCCTCTTTGGACATTCCATAATCTTTAACACTTCTAATGCCATCTTGGAACCTACTGGGTTTGAATTGAAGGCATCATCTATAATTGTTATAGGTCCATTTTTCTTTAGCTCAAGTCTGTGCTCTACAGGTTTTAAATCACTTACTGCATAAGCTATCTCCTGAAGAGTCATGCCTAGTTCTGAACCTACAGCTGTGCCTGATAATATATTGTATATATTGTGTTTTCCTAAAAGCTTAGTCTCAAAAGCTGCTGATGTACCATCATATTTATGAACTGTAAAAGTGGAACCCTTTGAACTAAATTTTATATTATCCGCCCAATATCCAAGTCCCTCTGATTCTATGCCATAATAAACAGCATTGCATTTTGGCTTAGGTAATGTCTTTATATTTTCATCATCCAAATTTAAAAATCCAAAACCATTCTTAGGCACTGCTTCAATAAGTTCAAATTTTGTTTTCTTTACATTTTCAATAGTTTTAAAACTTTCTAAATGCTGCGGACCAACAGAAGTCAATATACCCATATCAGGTGATACCAAATCACAAATCTCCTTAATATCCCCTATATTTTTAGCACCCATTTCAACTATAAAAACCTCATGAATAGGCTTTAAGAAATTTCTTATGGTGATTATAACTCCCATAGGTGTGTTATAACTTTCAGGAGTCATAAGTACATTGAATTTCTTAGAAAGTATCTTATTAACAACATGCTTTGTGCTAGTCTTACCGTAACTTCCTGTAATACCAACTATCTTTAAGTCCTTCATGCTGCTGACTATCTTTTTAGCGTCATTGTAGTAGAATTTATTTATTCTGCCTTCTATAGGTAGATTAATAGTATTACAAAGCATAACCACAGCGTAAGGAACTATATTTAATATCACAAGCAGCGCTATAATAATGCTAGTACCAATATTAGAGTTTAAGCCACCTGTTAAACCTATTACTAGAAATATTATAATGTAGAGTATGCTTGTAGTTGCAATAAGTCTCTTTACCCTCATAGTTACTGCAAACTTTTTCTTTTCCTTTGTATTTTTCTTAATTAAAAACAATATTAAGTATAGAGCTGCAAATACGATTAGTCCTATCAATACCTTATTTAATAATAGAAAAATCATTGAAATAATAGGCAGCACATCTTTTATGCTGAATAACTTTGATTTATTTCTATCCAGCCATTTTCTATACCTTTCATTTCTATAGGAGTTTAGTTGAAGCATATGCATGTTTACTTTTATCTTCCACCCCGTATAGAGAAGATAAAATACGGAACCTATGATAAATATTATACTATTCACGGCTTTCCTCCATATCATTTTTTAAGAAGCTTGTTATTATTGCTATAAACTGATTAAACTTATCTAAGTATGCATAATGACCTGCATTCTTTAATACTACTAAACCTGCATCAGGAATCTTTTTCTCCATAATCCTGCCATCTGACACTGGTGTAGCTGTATCGTTCTCACCCCATATTAAAAGAGTAGATGCCTTTATCTTAGGCATAAGATGCTGTAAATCTTCGTTTACCACCTTAACAAAGGTTCTTTGCATAACACCTGTTAATGCTTTATAATCACTGGAGCCAACCTTTTTTCTGTACTTTTCTAATATCTCTTCACGATGCTTATTCAGTATAGGAAGTCTTAATATATTTTTAAATGCTTTATAGGAATAAACCTTTATATAGTACATAGGAGACCTCTTAGGTTTTACCCCTGCACTACCTGTAAGTATAATCTTATTTACTTTTCTTTGTGATGATATAATTATGGATACTCTTCCACCAAAGGAATGACCTATAAGTATTGGATCTTCAATATTAAGTTTATCTAAAAACTTGCTGACAAAATCAGCGTAATCATATATGCTCCAAGGTTCTGGCGGATCATCACTTTCCCCAAAACCAGGAAAATCTATTGAATAAGTGCAAAAGTTCTTTTCCAAGTAGTTGTGAACTGGTGCGAAAGTTTGGATTGAACAGCCCCAGCCGTGTAACAAAACTACATTTTTTCCTTTGCCCGAAACTTTATAATTTAGTTTAACACCATCAATCTCTATAATCACAAAAAAACCACCTATTCTATTATTATATGTAAAATTGATAATCTACTTACTATTAGAGTAACAATACACCATTAAAATGGTCCGTTTTTAATTATAGCACTTGTGATATTGTTTTTAAAGTCTAGAAGAAATAAAAGAAAATACTAACAAATCATTTCCCAGGGAATATGAAAGACCATTAATAAGTATTGAATTATATACTTAAAATGGTCTTTAAATTGGTTTTTGACTTATTATTAATATACTCCAAAACTAAGTCAATTTTATTTTTCAAATAATTCTCCATTCCAACCCCAGTCTTCTACTTCAGTGATAGTTAAATATGCACAGCTTCTTGGTATACCAAGCTCCTCTTCAAATACATCAAATATCATTGGAGCAACCCTTTCCTTGTATTTCCTTTCAACCTGACCATAAACCTTAACTTCTATAAATGCAGCCTTTTCAAGCCTTTCTCCTCTGAAATATAAGGTTTGATTCTCATTAAAACCAACCATAAGCCAGCTTTCGGATTTCCCAGGAATTTCACTTATTACTTCACCTAATCTTGATTTTATGTTCTCTTTAGCATCCTCAGAAACCGCTACAGTAACAGTAGAATTAATATACGGCATTATAAACCCACCTTTCAATTTTCATTACTAACATTTTACCACAATCTGTAAGTGTATCCAATTAGTAATGTGAACAATTATATACCTATTTATATTATGAAACAACCATATATATCTCATAATTTTTATTTCTATTTACAAAAGAATAAAACTTAACATTATGCACACCATAAAACTGTAGAAAGGGGAGTGGAATTCATGAAAAAACTAGCTTCTAAAATGGCTGTAGAACATGAAACTAAGAAAAGAGATATTTCAAAGAAGCTTAAAACTAAAATTGATGTAGAATTTGCAAAAGATCAGGATGCAGATAAAAACATTATTAAATATTAAAATTAATAAGACATGTAATGAGCTTCTATTCATTACATGTCTTATTGTACAACTACCTGCTGCAGGGATTTCCTGCATAATCTATTCCTAGAGCCTCTGCTAAGTGCTTATCAACAGATACTAAATCCTGACTATTTAACTGAGAAATGTTATCCTTACCCATTCCTATAAGAGCTAGCTTCATTTCTTCTACAGAGGAATTTAAGAAATTAGCTAGGGTTTCTGCTCCTCTATCAATATCTAATTTATCCACAAACTTTCCTGAATACATTACTAATTGTGGAGAAGGATATTCAGGCAGTACCTTGGTTACTTGAGTCTGAAGCAGTGCCATAAGGGCAATAGTACCAATATATACTGCATTTGCTCCTAAGGATAAGGCCTTTAAGAAATCACCAGGAGTCTTAAGACCTCCAGCTATAATTAAATCATATTTATCCTTTACTCCTTTAGCTTCTAAATATTTTGCTGCTCTAGACACAGCAAATAAAGTTGGTAATCCCAAATCATCTTCTAAGGTTGTAACCGCTGCTGCTGTTCCTCCCTCTGATCCATCTATGACGATAAAATCTACGTCTGTCTGAAGTATTACATCCAATTCCTTTTCTATGTAGTGAGTAGCTGCTATCTTGATTCCAATAGGAACCTCATATTCTTGCTTTAATTTATTCAATAAATTAATTATATCCTGAGGGCTATTTATACCTTTAAACCTTGCTCCACGGGTTGCATCTTGACCAGGCTCTAGATGCCAGGTTTCTCTCATATGTCCCTTTATGGTATTAGCTTTAATAGTCTCTGGTATAGCACCTCCCCAAGCCCCTTGACCTAATTGTACTTCTATAGCATCAAGTTTTGAAAGCTGTTCTCTAGTGTTCATTGCTCCATAACGATTATACTGTCCTATAAGTAAATTAGCCGCTGCTCTTTCTTCTCCAGCTAAAGCTGACTCCCCAGTATTAGTTGCAGTTCCCACCATACTTGCTGCCCTTGCCAAAGCCACCTTTGCCTCAAGACTCAGAGACGCACCGTAGGACATTGCTGTTATCATTATTGGCATACCTAATTTTAATGGCTTTCTTGCCCTCTTACCAATGGTGACTTCCATATGTATAGGCGTATTATCTGCAGTAGGCAGAGAAAAAAGCTGTGTAGGACTTAAAAATAATTTATTCCAGGGTGATTGGACATTAGGACTTCCTAAAGGCCTTTCTAAAATCTGCCCAGTCTCGGCTCTAAGACATGCCTCTACAGCCGCCCTTGGTGTTATCTTTTGAGCTGTTGTCACCATATCAAAGATATTTTGGCCATAATCTCTAGTAAGCATATTCTTTAACATACTGTCAGTTAAATTATTAGATATGTTCCCAACAAGAGTTTCCATCATATTTACCACTCCACTTCAATAATTCTTACATTGCATATTATTAGTAACTGGTAGAGGAAATATGCTATAGTCTCACTTAAAAAATATGTCCTTTTATGTTATAATACATTTTAAATAATTATTATAATAGGTTTTAAATATATGTTAAATTTAGGGGATGAATACTAAATGAAGATACAGACCCAGTGTCATAAAGCCAAAGATATTGAAATATTAAATGAAGACTCCAATAAATTGCTAGCAAAATTCATAACGATTTCAACCTTTAGCGGTTCAGTAATAAATTTTACAGCCCGCATGATATTTACAAATGAAAATAGAGCTCAGATTACGGCTCTTAGCTTTTTTCTTATTGCTTTAGGCATGATTTCTGCTAAGCTGGGAAAATGTAAACATAACCAACGGCTTGTAACCCATATACTTTCTATGATATCGGCTTTCACATTATTATCTCTCATATTATTGTTTAGATATAATGGTGGAATAACTGTTTGGTCTATTTCTTTATTATGTCTCATTATTGGAGTGGTTGGCGTAAATAAAATTGCAATAATCTATAATACTATTGCAGCTATTTTCGTTGAGATATACTTATGGATACTACATCCTGATATTCACCCTCATCTAGATTCTTCTGATTATTTGTCTAGAATCGGTATATATTTAATAGCATTAATGTTAGCATATGTTGTTAATAGCATGCTTGTGGAAAGAATGAGAAAAAACTCTAAGCATATTGAGGATATTGAAGCGAAAAATGATGAAATTATAACTCTTCATAATGAAATATATACTCTAGTTTCTGAATCCACCAATGACGGAATATGGAGTTATGATTTAAAGAATAATAAACAAATTTATTCTAAGTGGTGGATAAACGTATTAGGTTATACTGAAGATGAAATTCTCAGCATGGGTGATTGGCTTAGTTTAATACATAAGGATGACTTGAATTTTATTGAAAATGAATATAGCAATTATGTTAACCATAAGATAGACCACTATGAAAATGAATGTAGAATGATTACAAAGTCAGGTAATTATTTATGGATAAAGGTAAAAGTTAAAGGTCTGTTTTATACTGATGGAAGTCCATACATGATGGTAGGTGCATACACCGATATAACTCCATTAAAGGAGAAAGAAGATAGACTAAAGAGACTGGCCTTTTATGATTCATTAACTGGTTTACCTAACAGACATCATTTTATGGATAATCTAAATTCATCCTTGGAGCTGGCAGCAAAAGATGATGCTAAACTCTATGTTGTTTTTATTGACCTAGATAATTTTAAAAAGGTTAATGACTGTATGGGACACTATTATGGTGATATTCTATTAAAAGAAGTTTCAAATAGATTTAATCAGGTTATTACTAAGTCATGTTTTTTGGGGAGACTAGGAGGAGATGAATTCGCAATAATTATTAAAGAAATTACAGAGGTAGAGCAAGTTGAAACCTATGTAAAAGAACTTATGAATTCGTTAAGAAAGCCTGTAATGTTAAACGGCATAAACTGTAATATCAGTGCAAGCTTTGGTATTTCTACTTTTCCTGAGGATGGGTGCAATGTAGATGAACTTCTTAGAAATGCCGATACAGCAATGTACAAAGCAAAAGAAACAGGTAAAAATAATTTTAAACTATTTCATAAATCCATGTCCGCAGCTCTTTTGAGAAAACTGGACATTGAAAATAAACTTCTCACTGCTATAGAAAAAGATGAATTATACTTAGTATATCAACCTCAGTTCTCATTAGAGGATAACAAGATACGAGGTTTTGAAGCTCTCATCCGCTGGAATAATAAAGAACTAGGTTTTGTATCACCAATGGATTTTATACCATTAGCCGAAGAAACAGGTTATATAGATACTATAGGTAAATGGGTATTGAAGACGGCATGTTCAAGATTCTATACCCTGCAGCAGGAATTTCAATATTACGGAATGATTTCAGTAAATGTTTCACCAGTACAATTTAAAAGTTCAGCCTTCCTAGATATGATTAAGGAAGTTCTATTAGAAACAAACCTTAATCCAAAATATTTGGAGCTAGAAATTACCGAAAGTGTATTTATCGATTCCTTCGAAAATACCATTGCAGTCTTTAATGAATTAAAAAAACTAGGCATAAAGATTTCCTTAGACGATTTTGGAACAGGATATTCCTCTCTAAGCTATCTGCAGCAGCTGCCTATCGATACCTTAAAAATAGATAAATCCTTCATAAAAGACATAAATAAAATTGATATAGTAAGATCAATAATTGACCTGGTACACAATATGAATATATCTGTTGTAGCAGAAGGAGTAGAAACAGAGGAACAATTAATTTATCTCAAAAATGCAAAATGCGATGACGTACAAGGATTTCTATTAGGTAAACCATCTGAGGAGGTTGAAACATATCTTACAATTAGTAAAAACATAAATATGTAACTATATAAATAGAGATTCTCTTGGCCAAGAGAATCTCTATTTAATCAATAAAATTCTTTTGAATATTTTTAATTATCTCATTGAAGTCATTAAAAATAAACATATACTTTTTACCACTTTTACTCTTTCTAAAAAAGCCTATAGTTTCTAATTCTAGTAAATCAGTTCTAGCTGTTTCATATGCTATTTTAAACTTTTTTTGATAGTCATTAATCGTTATAAAGTTTTTATCAACATTAATAAAGTGATTTACTATCTTACTTTGACGTT